>DATDOR010000208.1:0-5603 GCA_035293165.1 Anaerolineales bacterium
CATCGTACACTCTGTGGGTAGAGCGTCGAGGGGGAGGTTTCTGAACAATTCGCTCCCATTGTTCACAAATGAACAAATCCCGCGCTTTGATTATTGACGTTCCACTGTGAAACGCCATAGAATGTGCATTGAACGTCTCAAGTAACCGTTCACTTGGTGAGGGGATTACCCAAAAAAATGGTGTCCGCAGGGGGTGTACACCCCCTGCGGACACCATTTTTTTGGGTTCTTACCCCCTTCAGGTGGGGGAACTGAACGGTTACGTTTAATGTGTGAAGGAAAATGATTCTACAAAGTACGATTGCATTTGTAACTGCAGCTGTTTACCTTTTGCTAGCTATAATTACCTGGCGCAAGCGCGGAGAAGACAACCCTATTGTTCAGGCATTGGGTGGATATCTGCTTCTCTTTTTCTTTTGGGGAATCATTCAAGGCCTATTATTAGGCAATTGGTTCGTTTTGATGGGAGGATTGGATTTTTCCAGCCTTTTAGTTTTTTCGATTAGTCTGATTGGTTTTGCTTATCTGGATATGACCCGGCGGTTTCTTCAACAACCCGGATTGAATGTATTTTTATGGGTTGTTGTTTTTGCCCTGGTGGGTGGCCAAATTGCAATCGAAGTTGTCCAACCCCCGTTAAATATCTCGTTACCGGTCTCTTTATTGAACCTTTTGATCATCGTCTCCACGGGATTATGGGTTTTCCTGACAACGGCGACCATCGAATTAACCATTCGAAATTATCGTCTCAAAGATAATCCGCTTCACCGCAACCGGTTATCTTATTGGGCGATTACGTTGATTTTTATCACACTTGGGGAAGTGACCTACGCCTTAAACAGCATCGCCATCGGGAATATTTTGTTATTGTTGGGTGCGTGCAATGCCTTTTACGTAATCAGCACACACCGGCATCCAGACATCCGTTTAGGGATATTGCGTGTGTTGGGCTATGTAATGACAACCGTTCTCATCGTCATCATTTACACGCTTGTCTATATGACCGCACAATATATTTTCCAGCAAAGGCTGGGATCAACTCCCCTCACCGCTGGAGTAGTGATGGCATTGGTACTGGCGATTATCTTTCGCCCTCTCTTTTGGCAAATTCAAAAGAATATTGAGCTGGTCTTAGGGCATGTAGATACCGATACAAACCAAACGATTAGAGAATACAGCCTGTCCATCAGCAATATTCTCAACCTGGAACAATTGGCCATAGTCTCTACAGGCTTGATTAGCGAAGCACTCGATACCCGTCGGGGTATGTTGATTCTGGTTAATCAAGTTGAAGCCGAGAAAGGCGGGTGGATGTTCAAACTAGACTCGGTGGAAGGAGGCATGGGCGCCAACATACCCCCTTCCCTCTATCTTTTACCTGAGAGTACAATTGCCGTTTTTCTATCCACCCAACATCGCCCGCTCATTCAATACGACATTGATTTTATGCCTTTGTTCAGCACCGTTTCCGCCCAGGAACGCGAATGGTTTTCCAGCTTGGGAATGGACGTTTATCTGCCCATCTATTCCAAAGGGATTTGGATTGGCATGCTGGCCGTAGGCCCGAAAGAAACAGGTGTCCCATATTCTGAAATGGAACTTGGCTTGATGAGCACACTGACTGACCAGACCTCGATCGCGTTAGAAAATGCCCGGCTCGTTGAAGGCATTCTCCAGATCAATCTGCAACTGGAACAGGCCAACACCAGCCTTGAAAAAACGAAAGACGAACTCGAACGGTTAGACAAAGCAAAATCCGACTTTATTAGCATTGCATCGCACGAATTACGCACCCCGTTAACGGTCATTCAAGGATATACGCAAATGCTTAATGAAGATCCGGCAGTCGCAGAAAATGCGTATCACAAAAATTTACTCGAAGGGATCTCCAGCGGGGCGGAACGACTACACAGCATTGTAGAAAGTATGTTAGATGTAGCAAAAATTGACGGGCGCGAACTGCAACTGGCTCCAGTTCCCATCCCTATTTACTCGATTATTCAGGGCGTATGCCGGACAATGACCAAAGCCATTGAGCAACGGAACTTAAATCTTGAACTGGCCGATATGAGCATCCTGCGGCCTATTGAGGTAGACCGGGAAGCGATCCATAAAGTCTTCTATCACCTGGTCAATAATGCTGTCAAATATACCCCAGATGGTGGAACGATTACGATTACCGGACGCATGTTGTCCCGCGACAATGATTATCTTCCCACCGAGGCCCTTGAAATTATCATAAAAGACACAGGCATAGGGATTGATCCCGAATACCAGGCATTAATCTTCCAAAAATTCTTCCGCACCGGGGAACTTGGCTTACATTCAAGTGGAAAAACCAAATTCAAAGGAGCTGGCCCAGGCTTAGGACTGGCCATTGCCCAAGGTGTTGTTGAGGCGCATGGCGGCAAAATTTGGGTCGAAAGCGAGGGGTACGATGAAACCAACCTTCCAGGCAGCCAGTTCTATGTCGTCCTCCCCGTTCGCCAGATTCACCCTAACGGTCAACACCCTAAAACTGGTTAAAACCGTTTTTGCATGTCCTTCCGAACCATCTTTTTTGATCTTGATGCCACGTTGTATCCAGCCAGTAATGGCATCTGGGCAGAAATTGGCAGACGCATCGAAACTTACATTCAAAATCACCTGGGGCTATCACCGGCAGAAACCATTGAGTTAAAAAAATCCTACTATCAACAATATGGAACCTCTTTGCGTGGCCTGCAACACCATCATAATATTAACCCGCAGGAATATTTGCAATTTGTCCACGACATCCCAGTCCAGGATTTTCTTCAACCAGATGCACCGCTGCGCGACCTGATTCGTTCCCTCCCCCAGCGGAAATGGATCTTCACCAATTCGGACAAGGCCCATGCCAGCCGTGTGCTGACGGCTCTTGATCTGGCAGACTGCTTCAACGGGATTATCTCCCTGGAAAGTCTCGACTACGAATGTAAACCTCACCCCAGTGTGTACCACGCCGCGCTCACCTTAGCAGGGGAACCCGACCCCCACCGGGTGGTGTACCTGGATGACTCCATCCGCAACCTGGCCCCGGCAAAATTATTGGGTTTCTTCACGATCCATATCGGGACAGCAAATCCGACAGACAATGGGATTCCCTCTGACCTGGCCCCGGATATGACACTCCCTCGCCCACATGATCTCCGGCAGGCGATGCCCGCATTGTGGGTATCTGGAGACCTCCCTGCCGATTTCTAAAGAACCCATTTCCACCCGGGCTGTATAGTTGCATTTCGGGAATTCCCTAGCTTCAGCCTGAGTAGTTACATTTAGGATACAATTGGGCGCGAAATGGAAACAAGAGTCATTCTTGCATTACTCATCGTCGTCATTTTGGTGTTGGGGGTAAATGGATTGCTCATCCTGGCACTCCGCAAAGGGCGTGACATCCAGCAAATCCAGTTATGGCAAAAAGCGGTCCATCGCGCGCGCGATCCCTGGCAAAACGAAAATAAAGATTTGGAAGAATTATCGCGGTTGGTTTCGGAGCTAAAAGAATCAGGGGAAGAAGTGGGAGAGAAAAAGTAACCGCTCTTCTTACTGGACTGTCATCCAACGTTAATATAAGTATGATATTTTTCATAGGAATTTCTGAGAACGGAAGGATTAAAATTCCGTACTTAGATTAGATTAGGAGTCTTGCATGAAATCGTCACGCCCTCGACTAGCTATCATTAGCTTCATCCTCATTTTGCTGCTCACCTCTCTCGCCTGTGCGACCCTCCTCGGTCCAGGCGTAGATGTTGTGGTTTCTGAGAATACCGCTGTACCGGTTCTTGAAGAAGCGACACCTGTTCCCCAAACCGAAACAAGCGAAGCCGACAATCCTGACCCTACCACGCCCCCGGAAATCGAGCCTACAACCACCAGTCAAGCGGAATTTACCCCACCGGGCGATCTCGATACCCTCTTTGCCCCGCTATGGGAAGTTTGGGAGATCGTTGACGAAGAATTCGTTGACCAGCCTCTGGATCACAATGCGATGTTGCAAGGGGCGGTAGATGGGCTGGTTGCCGCTTCCGATTTGAGCGATGTTCAACCCGGTCTGGACGCGGCGCGCAGTTTCGCCATCGCCGCAGATACGCCGGGCGATCTGGTTGAGACTTCCCTGCCATTTTGGCAGACCTGGATTCGAGCCACTGCACCCCAAGACGAAACGCTGATGCGCGCGGCCATTCACGGCATGATGGCCTCCCTCGGCGATGAACACACTTCCTACATGGATCCGGACCAATATTTACAGGCGAACATCCCGCTGGAAGGGGAATACGAAGGGATCGGGGCATGGGTAGACCCCGATGGGGAATACCTGACGATTGTCAGTCCCATGCCCGACTCCCCCGCAGAAGGAGCCGGGCTAGAGCCTGGGGATCAAGTTATTAAGGTGGATGGCGAAGATATGACGGGCATTGACGGCAATCTGGTCATTCGCCGCGTACTTGGGCCTGCCGGAAGCGAAGTGACCCTCACCATCCGCCGGGAAGGGGTAGAAGATTTCGAAGTGACCCTCACCCGTGCGAAAATTATCATCCCAAGTGTTACCGGCGAGATATTCGAAGACAGTCAAATCGCTTACGTTCAATTGTTCCAGTTTGGGCAGGATACCGATGCGGAATTGCGTGGCATTCTGAGTGATTTGCTCGCCCAAAATCCAACTGGGTTGATTCTTGACCTTCGGAATAACGGTGGTGGGTACCTTCGTACGGCCATTGAAATTACCTCGGAATTCATTGGCGATGGGGTTGTGATGTATGAAGTGTACGGCGATGGAAAACGGGATACCTACGATGCGCTTGGAGATGGGTTGGCAACCGAGATTCCGATGGTCGTCCTCATCAACGAAGGATCGGCCTCCGCATCCGAAATTCTGGCCGGCGCCATTCAAGATTATGAACGCGCCCCCCTGGTTGGGATGACATCTTTTGGGAAAGGCTCGGTCCAAAACTGGATTCCACTCACATCCGAAGATGGGGCAGTGCGCGTGACGATTGCGCGTTGGTACACGCCAAAGGAACGATTAATTCAAGACGTTGGTCTGACCCCTGATGTTGTGGTCGAATTCACGGAAGCCGATGCACAGGCAAATCTTGATCCACAATTGGAAAAAGCGATAGAGATTTTGGCCAATCAATAAAACCGTAACTGCCCAGGCTAACCCCCTTCCTGGCTGAGTAGTTACGAAAAGCCCCTGGAGGCAACGATGTTTCCACTCTTCTATAACTTCAATTACCTGCTCTACATGCTCCCTGCCATTCTTCTCATGATAATTGCGCAGTGGTATGTCAATTCTGCATACAAACGTTGGAGCCGGGTGCCCGCGCGAAGCCAGTTTACCGGCGCGCAGGCAGCCCAACGATTGATGCAGTCTGCTGGCCTGTACGATGTGCGCCTCGAAGGAATCGCCGGGAACCTGAACGACCATTATGACCCGCGCAGCAAAACGCTCCGTCTGTCCCAAGGGGTCGGGCAGAGCAACTCAGTCGCAGCACTCGCGATTGCCGCCCACGAACTTGGCCATGCGATGCAAGACCGGGAAGGCTATCTCCCATTGCGTTTGCGGGCAGCCATTGTCCCTG
>DATDOR010000209.1:0-4282 GCA_035293165.1 Anaerolineales bacterium
GTCCCGATTGGCATCGAGTTCTTTCTGCTCACCTTCTTGATGGATACCACCATCCAATTCGATAACCAGTCCCGACTTGTGGCAGTAAAAATCAACGATAAATCCTGCGATGATCTGCTGCCTCCTAAAATGGACTCCCAATTTATTATCGCGTATTTCCCGCCAAAGAATCTTTTCGGCAGGGGTCATGTCACGGCGGAGTTCGCGGGCGTGCTGGAGTTTTTCTTTGGCGACGCGTTGACCCGGAATAATATTCTTGATGGCCATGGGTTGATTCTAATTCTAAAACCCCACCCCAACCTCCCTACGGGATGCTTTCCCCGTTCGGGGACGATGCGCGATCCCCGAACGGGGAGGGAGCAGACGCCCCTCGCCCTTGGGAGAGGGGTTGGGGGTGAGGTCATTCGGGAAGGGGGTTGGAGGGGTTAGGCGCCGCGCTGAGCGAACGGAGCACTTCGACAAGCTCAGTGTAAACTCCGCGATGGCAGTCGAAGCGTCCCTCGCCCCAACCAAACGGTAGCCTTGACATAAATTGTTGACAGCCGCTTGCACACAAATTCGCCCTAAACAACTGTATTCTATAGATGTAAGAGTATAATTTCTACCATGAAACAAGTTGAAGCTCATTTGTTACTTGGCGATTGCCGCGAAGAACTCAAAAAACTCAAAGATAACTCCGTTGATTTGATATTTACGTCACCGCCATATGCTGATAGTCGAAAAAACACCTATGGTGGAGTTCGCCCAGAAAAATATGTGGGGTGGTTTCTTCCAATTTCTACGGAATTATTACGCGTCTTAAAGCCTACAGGGACCTTTGTCCTAAATATAAAAGAAAAGGTTGCGAATGGAGAACGCCATACCTACGTTATCGAACTTATTTTGGAAATGCGAAAACAAGGATGGCTTTGGACTGAGGAGTTTATCTGGCATAAAAAAAATTCCTATCCGGGCAAGTGGCCAAATCGTTTCCGGGATTCATGGGAAAGGCTATTGCAATTTAATAAAGATCGTCAGTTTCACATGTATCAAGAGGAAGTAATGGTTCCAATGGGAGAGTGGGCGGATAGGCGTCTGAAAAACTTAAGCGATACAGATAAGGTGCGAGATCCATCTCGTGTTGGAAGTGGTTTTGGAAAACGAATTGCGAATTGGATAGGAAGAGAGAAGGCCTATCCAACAAATGTATTGCACATGGCGACTGAGACCAAAAACAAAAATCATAGCGCGGTCTTTCCAGAAGATTTGCCTGAATGGTTCATTAAGTTGTTTACAAAAAAAGGTGATTGGGTGTTGGATCCATTTATGGGTTCAGGCACAACTGTTTTTGTTGCTCAACGCATGGAACGAAACACAATAGGTATTGAAATATTGCCTAGCTATTTCAAACTAGCTCAAAAAAGTGTAAAGTCATTGGTGGAAATGCGCCCAACACAAATGGTTTTACTCGAAGGCAAGGGAAAATATGCGAGCAATAAATCTAAATGATGTAGTTAATTTTGTTGAAGAAAATATCGGAGAATTTCATGGGAGGCGCGCGGATAGTCTTCAAAATTTGAAGCTGTCCCAGGTTCTGAAGAGGAAAAATCCATATCTTTTTAAAGCGAAAAATATTAATGATGCTCATGATTTAGTCAAACTGATTCTTGATGCCCATTTGTCATCACAGGAAGAAAGTATTTTTGGTGAGTTCTTGGAAAAACTTGCAGTATTTGTGTGTGGGAAAGTTTTTAGCGGCAGAAAATCATCTGCCGAGGGAATTGATTTGGAATTTAAGAGAGACAATGTTCTTTATATAGTCTCAGTAAAATCTGGGCCCAATTGGGGGAATAGCAGTCAAATCAAACGCATGGTTGATAATTTCAAGCAGGCGAAACGTATCTTAAGGACAGGTAACACTAAAGCAAATATACAAGCCGTAAATGGTTGTTGTTATGGACAAGAAAATCAACCTGACAAAGGCGATTATTTAAAACTTTGTGGCCAAGAGTTCTGGGAATTTATTTCTGGAAATCACAGCTTGTTTGTTGAAATCGTTGAACCGCTTGGCTACCGAGCAAAGGAAAGAAATGAAGAATTTCTTGCTGAATATGCGCGTATCTTAAATCTCTTTACCAAGGAATTTATGGACGACTTTTGTGTTCAAGGCAGAATTGATTGGGATAGGTTTGTACGATTTAACTCAGGAAAGAACTGATTTTAGAGCCGCGAATAGAAGGAGACAGCCAGCCGGCTGTCTCCTTTTGATTGACAATAACTTACATCTTCGCATCCCGATCAAATTTCCATCGGATGTGGCTTTTCACCTTTCAGGCGGGCAGAATCTTCTCGTACTCGAGAAATTCCCGCAACAACTCCGGCACGACCGCCATATGTGCCATGCCTGTGCCAGTATTTCATTGTGAAGCGTTGACTACCTCTAACTCTGTTTCCGACTGTGCTCCGTCACTGATTGGAGCCTAAACCTTTTGTACTTCAAAATAAAGCAGGGAGTGGTCTGAAAACTCAGCGATCCATTCATCCTGCAATTTCGGCGTCGTTTTCTCTGCCCAGCCGCGCACTGAAACATCATTGCCTTCGAAGGATGCAAATTGCAGGTGGTCCGCCGCGATCACATGATCGAGATTGGAGGGTGGGATGCTCGACTTGCTTCCGTTAGACCACGTGGCCGGCGCGGACTTTGAAAGCAGACGCATTTTCCTGTTTTTGGCCTGTTTTCCCAATTTGGTCAACTCATCCTGCGTTGAGAGGTTCTTGCCTTTGACGAAGCGATATTCCATGCCCATGGTATTGAGATCGCCGAGAAAAATGTAGTTGGCACTTTCCCCGCCTGCCGCTTTGGCTGCCTTGTCCAGGGTTTTGCGAAAATCGCAGGCGCGGACCATCATGTCATCGCGCAATCCCAATCCGCGTGGATCGTTTCCACTGGCGGTATGCAGGAATAGGAGCGGATAATGCTTGCCAGATATCGTGACAGTTAACAGTGCTCCCGGCCTCATCGCGGAGGCGCCCGCTCTGAATTCGATTTTCTGCGTGAAGAAGGCGGTGATCCCCTGGCGTATGCCTACGAGAATTTCCTGAACTTGCGGACCCTCTGTGATGTGGAAAGTGTAATCCTTCATGGCACCGACCAGCGTCTGAAATATGGTCGATCCCTCCACTTCGTAAAGCGCGAATACGTCAGGCTGTTGTTTCTTCAAAAAGCCGACAACCCGCTCGATCCGTGTATTATCCTGCTTGAAGTGTTCGACATTCCACGATGCAACTGAAAACGCCTTTGCCATGGGTTCCTCCTTTGGGAATTAGATGGATTCATCTGTAATTATTATAGCAATTTCCCCAATCAAAAGATACACTCTTTTGTTCTATACTTCCATTTCCTCGTCAGCCCGCGCCACCTCGCCATGTTCCATCTTCCTCTTTAAATACTCGGGCCAGGCGCTCACATCCTCCGACGGCAAAAACGTGGGACTCGCGCCGTGCTGATTCAATATATCGCGCGTGCGGCAATTGAGAACGGCCTTGGCCGCGTCGATGCCCGATTGGGTCACGCCGGCCACGCCGTGACTGAGTGTGCTCGCGCCGCACAGGTACAAGCCCTCGAACTCGGTACGCGGCGAGAATGCCCACGGTCCCACCTGTGTTGGCGATTTTTCGATGCCGTACAGATTGCCGCGCGTGGCGTTGAGATAATGTTCATTCGTCAGCGGCGTGCCGAGGCTGTAATACACGATATGTTTGCTCAAGCCAGGCACGTGCTTCTCCAGTCCGCGCACCATGCGCCACGCCAGGTCTTCCTTCATCGCGTCGTAGTCTGTTGGACGCGCGCCGTATTTTGTGTGCGCCCACTTCTCGAACGCATCATAGCCCACGAACGCGAACGACTCGCAGGTGTGATGTCCCGAATGCATCTTCGACGGGTCTTTCAACGTGGTCGCGGTCAGGAACATCCCCGGCGGAGTCTCGTCACGCAGCACGGCATCCGTAAGTCCATCGGAATAAATCTTGTCCACATCGGCGTGGTCATAGAACCAGAAGTTGCCGGAGTCAAGTCCCGCCGCGCGCAGATCCATATCAGTGGCGAAGAACAAGCTGAGGCACGAAGTCGAATATTTGACCGAATCCACTTTCCGCTTGAGCCGAGGCGAGAGCTTTTCCTTCCCGATCAACTTAACCAAGGTGGCATCAGGGTCCGCATTGGAGATGACTACGCCCGCGCGGATTTCCTCGCCACTATCCAATTCCACGCCCAAAACTTTTTTCTGCTCAATAAGAATCCGCT
>DATDOR010000210.1:0-7505 GCA_035293165.1 Anaerolineales bacterium
AATAACCCGAAAAAAAGGTGTGCGTGGGGGTGTACACCCCCACGCACACCTTTTTTTCGGAGATTCATCTGCCTTAGCCTGAGCAGTTACCTTTAACAAACCTGGTCTGGCGTGAAGTGTTACCTACGAAGGTACTAATGATATGCTAACTTCGCCGTATTGACAAGTGAATTGCGTTATGACATACTATGCGCCGTAATTACATTAGTACTAAAATTGGAGGAGCCTTATCCTATGAAACACATCAAAAACATGAAACTGATTTTTCTTCTTGGGCTTGTCGCCTTGGTTTTGGCGGCTTGCACCACCCCACAAGCCACCGCAACCCCGGAAGAAAATCCGCTTGAAAATTTTGTCCCCGGGGTGAATGCCACTGGGAAGATCGTCCCGGAGCAATTTACCTCTTTGAGCGTCACCACACCGGGTGTGGTCGAAACGGTGTTTGTAAGCGAAGGTGACCTCGTGGGCGAAGGACAGCTTTTGCTCCAGATTAAGGGAGGAGAACAGGCACAAGCCGCCGTCACTGCCGCACAGCTTGAACTCACCAATGCAACGAACGCCCTCGACAACCTGTACGATGACACGGACCTGATCGCCGCCAACGCACTGAAAACTGCTGAGGATACGGAAAATGCGCTCGAAGACCTGAAAATCCGCGAACTCCAGGAAGCTCTCGCCCTCCAGTCCATCGCCGACGCCCAAAAGCTGGTCGAGAACACCGAACGCGCCTACAACTATTCCATCTCCACTGCTGACCAGGCCGACATTGACATCCAAAAAGCGCAAGTGACCCTGGTGAAAGACGTGCTGGACAAAGCGATTGAAGATTTTGAGCCTTACGAAAACAAACCGGAAGACAACCTCATCCGCGCCAACCTGCTGGGCCGCAAAGCGGCTGCCCAGCAAGCGTATGACGATGCCGTCCGGAAGCTCAATGCCCTGCTCGGAACCGGTAGCGAAGCCGACATCGCAGTCGCGAAAGCCGACTTTGCCACCGCGCAAGCTCAGTTAATTCAGGCTCAACGGGACTGGGAACGCGTGCAGGAAGGCCCCAGCGCTGGGGACATTGCCGTGTTGGAAGCGCAGATTGCGTCCGCCTACGAAGATTACGAAACCTACAAAGACGGTCCCGACCCTGCGGATGTCGCCGCGGCCGAGGCCCGCATCGTCAACGCCGAGGCCCAACTCGCCGCCGCCCAATCCGCCCTTGATGATTTGCAACTGTTCGCCCCCTTCTCCGGCACGATCTCCGAACTGCACATCAAAGCCAGCGAATGGGTTTCTCCTGGCCAACCCGTGATCGTCCTCGCGGATCTCAACAGCCTGCAAGTGGAGACCACCGACCTCAACGAAATTGATGTGGCGAAAATCGCGGTTGGCGAACTCGTCAGCGTCACTTTCGACGCCCTGCCAGACACCGTCGAGGGAACTGTCATCCGTATCTCCCCGAAAGCCGCCCAGGGTTCCGGCGTCAATTACACTGTCGTCATTGACCTCGCCAAACTACCCGAAGGCCTGCGCTGGGGGATGACGGCGTTTGTGGATGTGGAGAATAAGTAGATTAAGATGGCAGACAAGCTCATCGAAATCCGTAACCTGGTCAAGGCTTACGAGACCGGTGATGGCCCGTTCGTTGCCCTGCATGATGTCAACCTGGAAATCTACCGGGGCGAATTTTTAGGCATCACCGGCAAGTCCGGGGCCGGGAAAACCACGCTGCTAAATATGATTTCCGGAGTCAGCACACTGACTTCCGGGGAAGTCCTGTTTTATGGCGCTGGGAATGACACCTCTACCACCGGGAATTCGATTCACACCTTGAGTGAAGATAAACTTGCCTTGTGGCGGGGTCAAAACCTAGGGATTATTTATCAATCTTTTGAATTGATGCCCACGCTCAACCTGGTTGAGAACGTGATGATGCCCCCTGACTTTTTGGGCAGCTATCACCCCAGAACCAGTAAGGCCCGCGCGCTCGAATTGTTGGACCTGGTCGAAATTGTCAAGCATGCCTATAAAATCCCGGCCCATATTTCGGGTGGGCAAAAACAGCGCGTTGCAATCGCTCGGGCTTTGGTCAATGATCCGCCCCTAATCATCGTCGACGAACCCATCGGCAATCTGGATAGCGTCACTGCGGAAACCATCTTCCAGATTTTTGAGAAACTGGTGGCGCAGGGCAAAACCATCGTCATGGTGACCCATGATGAGAGTTTGGCTTCGCGTTTCTCCCGGCGGCTGCATATTGTGGATGGCGTGGTTGGCAACCCGCCAAAAAATGGTTCTGGGCCAGTTAGTCATACTGTGGTACACATCATTGGCGATCCAGCCACCCCAGAGTCAGCACCAATCACCCTTGAAACCGCAGCACCCTGTGCTGAAATTGAAGTAAAAGATACAAAACCTCAGCAGGATCATCCCGCTATCGTTCTACGGAGTGTTGACAAAGTCTACGAAAATGCCGCCGGAAAATTTGTAGCCCTGAAAAACATCGATATGCAGTTGAACTACGGTCAGTTCATATCCATCGTGGGGAAATCGGGCTGCGGAAAATCGACTTTACTGAATATGATCACGGGGATCGACCACCCCACTGCTGGCGAAGTAATTGTTGGCAACCAACATATTTACAAGATGAGCGAGAGCAAACGAGCCTTGTGGCGGGGGCGCAATATGGGCGTTGTCTTCCAGTTTTTCCAGTTGCTGCCCACTCTGACACTGCTGGAAAATACCATGCTGCCCATGGATTATTGCAAGATTTACCCTTTCAATGAACGCCCCGACCGGGCGATGGAACTGCTTAAGATGGTCGGGCTGGAGGAGCAGGCCCACAAACTCCCGGGCTCCGTCTCCAGCGGACAGCAGCAAAGCGCCGCGATTGCCCGTGCCCTGGCTACCGATCCATCCATCATTCTGGCCGACGAACCTACCGGCAACCTGGATTCGAAATCGGCGGACAATATTCTCAACATTTTCGAGCGGTTAGCTGCCCAGGGGAAAACGATCTTGATCGTCACCCATGATACCTCGATCACCCAAAGGACAGAGCAGACCATCATTCTCTCCGATGGCGAGGTCATTGACCAAACTGTGGCGCGCGCCCTGCCATTCTTGTCACACCCCCAAATGCTGGCTGCCACCCACAAAGCCAGAAAGCAGCAGTTCGCCCCAAGGGACACGATCCTCCGCCAGGGGGAATCCGTCGAACATTTTTGTATGGTGGTATCTGGCCAGGTAGAGATTGTCGTCGCTAATGAGCAATCACATGAAATTAGCCTGGCCTGTTTGGGGTCGGGCCAGTTTTTTGGAGAAGTTGAACTCACTCAAGGGGGTGAATCGATTGCCAGTGTGCGGGCGGCAGCGCGAGGAGCAGAAATTGCACTTTTGCCCAGGGAGACATTTTTTGAATTGATCGATGACTCGCCCCTGACCCGTAGAAAGATCCACGAAGTGGCTGAGACTCGCCGCGCGGAACATAACCGCAGGAAAACCGACCGATGAAGACCGATATCAAACCCAATTTACTGAATTCTAGGGATGTACCTGGGCTTGATCGTGTCTTATAGCGTGATCGCGCTACTCGTGGCTGTGCCACTGGGGAGCTTAGCAGGATACGGCTTGGCTTATTTTCCAAAAATCCTTCGCGGAAGTTGTTGAAATCTGCATGGCTGAAAATCAGGCCAATGTGAAGGAACATTGACATGGCAACGAAAGGCAATATTCCAGGCAATTTTCTCAAACCGCGCTGGCGCAAGGTGGTGGCCGACCTATGGGATAACAAAACCCGCACCCTGCTCGTGGTCTCTTCGATTGCGGTGGGGGTATTCTCGTTGGGTATGATCATGACCACCTACGCGATCATGGACAATGATGTGAACGTCAGTTACGAAACCCACAAACCGGCCAACATTGACATCACGACGGATTTGTTTGACGATGATTTCATTCGGATTATCGAACGGGTGGATGGCGTGGAACACGTCGAAGGCCGCCGCATTTTCCGTGTGCAAGCGACAAACGATGGGGAATTCTGGCAGCCGTTGAACATCATCGCGGTGGACAATTTCGACACATACAATACCCATCTGCTGGAACCCATGCGGGGTGAACTGTACCCCGGACGTCGGGAAGTGGTCGTCACCGAAAATTTTATGATCAACGCCCATTATGAAGTTGGGGATGTGATTGAAGTGGAAATGCCGAATGGCGACACATACCAACTGCCCCTGGTGGGCGTGGTCAACGATCAGGTGACCGATATTGGGGATGTGACTGCTGTACCCAATCTGTACCTCACCCGTGAGACGCTCAAATCTCTGGGGTTGACCGACGATTTCAACCATCTTTATATCCAGGTGGAAGGCGACGGCAGTGATCAGGCGTTCATCGACGCTGTAACCGAACGGGTAAAAGACCGCCTCGAACGCAACGGGCGCAACGTGTACCGCACCAAGACCGGCCTGACCACTGAAAACCCCTTTGCCGGGACCATCCTGGCGATTTTGGGCGTGTTGGGAGCGTTGGGTGGTTTGATCATGATCCTCAGCAGTTCGCTCATCGTCAATACCCTCAACGCGCTACTGACCCAGCACATGCGCCAGATCGGGATTATGAAACTGGTCGGGGGGCGTAGCCGCCAGATATTAGGCATGTACATGATGTTGATCTTTACCTATGGCTTGATCGCCCTCGTAACCGCCATTCCGCTTAGTGCGGTAGCAGGGTATGGGCTGGCGAAATTCATATCAAGCTTGTTGGGAATAAATATCCTCGGGTTCCGTTTTATTCCAGCAGCGGTCATCACTCAGTCCATTATTTCCTTTCTGATTCCCCTTGGGGCTGGATTCTTCCCGGTTAACAAAGGCTCCCGGATCAACGTGCGCCGCGCCATCAGCAACGACCGCCCCGGTGCGCAACCCACCAGGTTCGGCCTGCTCGACCGGGTCACCTCGTTTTTCAGCTGGATTTCCCGCCCGATCCTGCTCTCCATCCGCAACACCTTCCGCCAAAAAGGACGCTTGACCCTGACCATTTTCACGCTGACCATCGCGGGGTCCATCTTCATCGCCGTTTTCAATGTGCGTGACTCCATGCAAAATATGATGGACATGCTGATGGCGCACTTTATTGCCGACGTGAGCGTTAGTTTTTCCGAACCCTATCCCATTTCCCGTATCGAACAGGTACTTCTGCCCATCCCCGGGGTGGAAGACGTGGAAGGCTGGGGAGCCGCCCGAGGCGACATCTGGGATGAAAATGATGAGGTGGTAACCAATTTCAACATTGTCGCTGCTCCTTCGGACACGCAACTCCTGCATGTGGATATGGTGGCCGGAAGGTGGGTAGAGCCAGGAGAAGAGAACGCGATGGTGATGTCCGACTCCATCTACGACGACTTTCCCGACCTCGAACCGGGGGACACTCTGCGGGTTAAACTGCCCGGCCAACCCGATGAAGATTGGACGGTTGTCGGCATTTTCCGTTTTATCAGCATGGTGGGTTTCCCGCTTGCCTATGCCGATTTTGATTTTATTTCTGACCAGACCCATATGCAGGGACAGTCGGTGTCGTATCGGGTTGTTACCAAAGACCATTCTTTGGAAGGGCAACTACGCGTGAAGAACTTCCTGGATGAATATCTCAAAGATCGGGGGTTTCAGGTTAGCACCACAGCGGCGGGCCTGCAAACGCAGCAGGACAATGCCCAGGGAATAGACGTCATGGTCATCTTCTTGCTGATGATGGCCCTCCTGACAGCGATGGTGGGCAGTATCGGGCTGACCGGCACGATGGGGATGAATGTCCTCGAACGTACCCGGGAAATTGGGGTGATGCGGGCGATTGGGGCCGTTGACCTGGAAATCATCAAGTCGGTCGTAATTGAGGGGGTGATGATTGGCTGGATTACGTGGTTGATTGCCATCGTGTTATCCTACCCGATCAGTTCCGCCCTGCTCGACATCATCAGTTCCTCCATGATGGGGTCGGACATTCGATTGGTCTTTACCCCTGCCGGGATGGTGTACTGGTTCGGGGTTGTGACCGTCCTGTCCATCATTGCCAGCATCCTTCCCGCCCGGAACGCAGCGCGGCTGACGATTAATGAAGTGTTGTCTTACGAGTAACCCCTCATAAACTCATCGCACACCCGTCCGCGCGAGGATCGCTGCCCCCCCACAACGCTCCGTTCTCCGCGTCCCGCACTGCGACACGCACAATTACCTGCCCCCGCCCAAAGATCGAACGCGCGTACCCGCTCCGGGGGGTGACACGGTGCCCTATCGCCGCCAATTGCGACATCACGTTGACCGGTATCCCCTCCTCCAGCGAAACCGCCCCGCCCGCCTCCCCATCCTCAATGCAAAACCGGGGACGGTCCAGTGCGGCCTGCGGGTCCAGCCCATCATCAATCAACCCCACCGCCACCTGCATGTGCCCCTGCGGCTGCATAAACCCGCCCATGACGCCATAGGAGGCGAAGAGGGCTTCGCCCGGAGAGTTGAGAGGAGAGAGTGGAGAGTGGTTATCTGTCTGATGGTTACTATTCTCTATTCTCGACTCTCGGCTCTTCGTGATCATCCCCGGAATAATCGTATGATACGGCCTTTTCCCCGGCGCGAGGGCGTTAGGATGCTCCGGATCGAGGGAGAAATTGTGCCCGCGATTTTGCAGGGTGAACCCCCAGCCTTGGGGAACGATGCCCGTGCCAAACCCCATGTAGTTGCTGTTGATAAACGAGCACGCGTTGCCCTCGCCATCCACCACGCTCAGGTAAACGGTGTCCGAGGAAGAGGTGGGCGTGCCGTGAATCTGGTCGAGGATGGCGCGGGTGGGATGGATGAGGGCGCGACGGGTTTCGGCATAGTCTTTGGAAAGGAGATCGGAGATCGGGGATTGGAAAAATGCAGGGTCAGCGACATACCAGCGGGTGTCGGCAAAGGCCAGTCGCATGGCTTCGATCATCAGGTGCAGGCGGTTGGTGGAGAGGGGACCGAGGCGAGCCAGATCATATCCCTCGAGAATGTTGAGCGCGAGCAGGGCAGCCAACCCCTGCCCGTTCGGAGGACATTCCCAGACGCGGTAGCCGCGATAGGTGGTGGAGATAGGCGTCTCCCAGGTGGATGTGTGCGCAGCGAGGTCGTCCATGGACATCACCCCACCCGCTTCGCGCAGGACAGCGACGATGGCTTCGGCAATCGGCCCGCGATAGTAGGCGTCTTTCCCCCCATCAGCGACTGCGCGGAAGGTGCGCGCCAGGCCGGGGTTGCGGAAGATTTCCCCCGCGCGGGGGGCACGTCCGTCCAGCGTGAGTTCGTGCCCGTTCGGGGCGTGGGCGAGTTGGCGTTCGGCGCCGCGTGCCCAATAGTGGGCGGTGATGGGGGCGACAGGGAAGCCTTCTCCGGCCAGGCGAATGGCAGGGGCGAGGACATCCGCCATCGCCAGGCGCCCGTGCCGCTCGATCAGGTCGCACCAGCCCGCGCAGGCGCCGGGGACGGTGACGGTGT
>DATDOR010000211.1:0-2496 GCA_035293165.1 Anaerolineales bacterium
GTCGTATCCACCGCCAGTATCCTGCAGCAGTGCCTCAACCTGGGCCTGATGGATGAAATCCATGTGGCTGTGGCCCCCCTCCTGCTCGGAAAGGGTGTCCGGTTGTTTGATAACCTGAATGTCGAGCCAACCGAACTGGAACGTATTCGCGCGGTCGCGGCTCCCGGTGTGACCCACCTGGGATTCCGCGTTGTCAAAGAGAGGGTATCATGAGCACTCAAGCTCTAGAACAGCCATCTAATCCTGCGCTTGAACGCCTGAGGGTGTTCGTAGGGGAGTGGAATATAGAAATAACGTCCATGTCGTTTCACCCGGATCCATCTGCTGTAGAGCGCGGGCATACATCATTCGATTGGTTAGAGGGAACGGCTTTCCTGCTCCAACGCTCGGAGATTTCAAATCCCGACTGGCCTCGCAGCATCGCGGTCATCGGCCCAGATGATGGGACTGGGACGTATAACATGCTCTACTTCGACTCGCGGGGGGTTTCAAGAATATATCAGATGAGTCTAAGCGGAGATACCTGGAAACTATGGAGAGATTTCCCTGGCTTCTCACAACGCTTTATTGGAACCTTCAGTGTTGATCGCAACATCATTACTGCCCGTTGGGAGAAATCAAGTGATGGTTCGAACTGGGAACTCGACTTTAAGTTAACCTATACCAGGATCGAGACGGACGAAACATCGAGTTGATTCAAGTTTTTAACATCAGAGGTCGTATGAGAACAGCAACATCCAAAGACGGCACGACCATTGCCTTTGAACAATCCGGGCAGGGTCCCGCGCTCATCCTCTTAGATGGCGCGCTGCAATACCGGGCATTCGACCAGGGGATGGCGCAACTGGCCGAGCGATTATCTCCACACTTCACCGTGTTTCACTATGATCGCCGCGGGCGAGGCGATAGTACGGATACGCAGCCATACTCGGTTGCGCGTGAAATCGAAGACGTCGAAGCCCTCATTGATGAAGCGGGCGGATCGGCGTTTCTGTACGGTATTTCCTCCCGCGCAGCGCTGGCCTTTGAGGCTGCGCTTGCCCTCGGCGGCAAGGTGAAGAAACTCGCGATGTACGAGGCGCCCTATAACGATGATGACGACGCCCGGCAGGCATGGAAGGAATACAGAAGACAGTTGAAGGAAATCGCCGCGGAAGGCCGCGGGGGCGATGCGGTGGGACTCTTTATGATGCTGCTGGGGATGCCTGCTGAACAACTGGATGGGATGCGCCAGGATCCCATGTGGCCGATGTGGGAAGCAGTCGGGCATACCCTTGCCTACGATGCCGCCGCCATGGGCGAAGATGGCTCAAATCCTACGAGGCGAGCAGCCGGCATTCCTGTGCCGACACTCGTCATGAATGGCGGTGCGAGTGAGTGGTCGTTTATGCACACCACTGCCGTTGCGCTTGCAAAGGCTATTCCCAATGCACAGCACCGCACACTGGAAAGCCAGTCACACGAAGTAGCCCCAGAGGTCCTCACCCCTGTTCTGATCGAGTTTTTCAAAGCCTGACGCTGCAAACGATCCAGGTGATCGAGGGTGCAGGCGTTACGGTTTACATTTCTGCGGAGTTAAGGAGAAGTGACATGGGCAAAGTGATTACCCAATTCACCATGTCGTTGGACGGGTTCATTGCTGGGCCGGACGACGGTGTATGGCCCCTCTTTAATTGGTACACGAGTGGGGATACGGAGTTCCCGGTTGTACCGGGCAGGCCTCCTTTTCCTGTCCCGTGTTTCATCGTCACGCATACCCCTCCCCAAGAATGGCTCAAAGAAGGCTCGCCGTTCACCTTCGTTACCGACGGGGTTGGAAGTGCGGTTGCAAAGGCAACACAAGCTGCCGGGGACAAGCACGTTGCCGTGAGTGGTACGAAAATCGTACAGCAGTGCTTACAGGCCGGGCTCCTTGACGAAATTAACATTGATCTAGCCTCCCTCCTGCTCGGCGAGGGAATCCGGTTGTTCGACAACCTGGGTAATCAGCTCATCGAACTGGAAAACAAAAGGGTGATCGAGGGAAAAGATGTTATCCATTTACGATTTCGCGTGGTCAAATAAACAAGGAAACTGGATATGCCGACCGACTTAAGCGCAGCGCAGTTTATCGAAAAACTGGAATCCTACCGTTCGCCCGAAGAGGCGGAGAAATACAAACGGATTTTCAAAGGCGAAGAGGTCATGGGTGTGAGAATGGGGCAGGTCTTCGCGCTGGCGAAGAAATTCATTGACATGCCGCTGGAAGAAATCGAAAAACTGCTCGAAAGTCCGATCCACGAGGCGCGGGTGGGGGCGGTCAGCGTGATGGATTATCAGGCTCGCCGCAAAAAGACCCCTGAGACGCGCAGAAAAGAACTCTTCGATCTGTACATCCGGCGGCATGACCGCATCAACAACTGGGATCTGGTGGATCGCAGTGCGATCTACGTGGTCGGCGGGTATCTGTACGACAAACCGCGCGAGGTTTTGTACGATCTGGCGCGGTCGGAAAAC
>DATDOR010000212.1:0-11255 GCA_035293165.1 Anaerolineales bacterium
GCTGCGTTCAGGTAATCGGCGAGGCGGGAGGGCATTAGAGGATGGGTGATTGCGTGTGTGAGTGATTGGTTAAATCATACAGGAAAAAATTTAGAAAATCCAGCTTGCGATTTGACCAGTTTATGTTCTACCAGCATACACGCGTCCATTACCACATCCAACCCGGCTGCACGTGCCTTGTCTGCCGCTTCCTGGTGTGCGATCCCAAGCTGCATCCACACGGCCTTCGCGCCAATTTTAATGGCCTGATCCACAAACGGCGGGATATTCTCACTGCGTTGGAAAATCAGCACCAGGTCAACCGGTTCCGGGACTTCGCTGAGTTCAGTATAAGGTTCTTCCTCCAAGACAGGCTTGTGCAAAAACGGATTCACCGGAATGATCCGGTACCCCTGTTCCTGCAAATACGCAGGGACGTAATATCCCGCCCGGTGTGGTTTCGACGACATTCCAACAACTGCAATGGTCCTGGTTGATTTCAGGATTTTGCTAATTACATTTTGCTGTTTCATGAACGCAATTCTAACAATCTCTGGGACAAAACACAAACCCTTGCGTATAATAAAGAAAGGGTCTACCGTAATTAACGGAGTGAGAGAATTTCCCGGTAAAAACGGTAGAGACTAAAGAAATAACTGCTCAGGCTAAAAAGGAATTCGGCGAATTTCTACGCAAGAGTAAGCAGGTAAATTAATACCCCGAAAAGGAGAAATCTGATGATTGAATGCCCTTATTGTGGAACCGAAAACCCCGCGGATGCGAAAGAATGTCATAACTGCTTCGCAGACTTGACTTCCCTGACCTCGGGAAAAGAACCTGTCCCTTCAGGGAGCGACCCCACTTTGACAGGGAGTAGTGCTGTTGCCGAATCGAGTGCCCCGCCCCCTGAATCTATCGCTCCTACGATGATCTCTTCCTCAGCAGAAGTCGCCACCATGCTCGCCGCCGCAAAAGGTTCGGAAGAGTCTGAACCCGAACCGGTGGCTGAGGAAACCCCCACAGAAGCGCCTGCTTCGGAAGAACCGGAACCCATTGAAGAAACACCTGCCACCCCGGATTATGCTGCCCCGACGATGATGTCCTCCTCTGCTGAATTTGCCGCGATGCTTGCTGGCGCAGAGGCTGAAGGAGAAGCGGCCTCGGAACCCGAATCTCCTTCTGAACCTGAAACCGGCTCCGAACCCCCTGCTGAAGTTCCTCTCGAAATTGTCGAATCCGAATCTCCTCCAATGGACACCCCTTCCCCTGAACTTTATGCCCCTACATTAATTAGCATCCCTGACCCCTTAGGTTCGATGGACTCCGATGAACCTCCTGCTCCCCAAGAAGAATCCCAACCAGAGCCAAAATTTAAGGAAATTCCCACGCCACTTTTTAATGAACGAGTTGACGTTTCCACCTCATCTACTCCCTCCCCCTCAACATCTGAAACGCCGCCGAAAAAGGACAACCGTCTCCTCTACGCTTTGGCAGGTTGTGGGTGTTTATCATTCGCCTGCATTTGTGTCATCGCCCTCTACTTTGTTTTTCAAATTCAGGCGTAACTACTCAGCCCAGAGTGGAAATGCCCCTCTCTTTTAGTCTAAGTAGTTCCATTCAGGCAAGATAGCGCCAGGGTGCGACGCACTTGCACATCGGACTCAAGTGCGTCGCACCTGCAGCCCTAACTCAACGAAAAAACCAGCAGAATTTCGCTGGATTTTCGCTTTCCACTACTCACTACTTCTCATTCTTCTTATCAACCGTAAATCGAGGCATTATCGCATCCAGGAAAACGCCTGTTAAATGGGGATCAAAGTGTGTTCCTGCCCCACGCTTTAAGAAGATAGCGACTTCTTGAATGGGGTGCGCTTTGCGATAAGGCCGGGCAGTGGTCAGTGCGTCGAAAACATCCACAATGGCAAGCAAACGCCCTTCAATTGGAATGGATTCGCCACTCAATCCATTGGGATAGCCAGAACCGTCCCATTTTTCATGATGGCACAAAATATAAGGAATCGTTTCGCGCAACAGCTTGATTTCACGAATGATCTTGACGCCTCCGGCAGGATGCTGTTTCATTAAATCCCACTCCTTGGGGGTCAATGGGCCAGGCTTTTTCAAAACACTATCTGGAACAATAATTTTGCCAATATCGTGCAATCTCGCTCCGAATTCCAGACCGCGCATCTGTTTCGCCGACCAGTTCATTGTCTCACCCATCCACCGCGCATATTTGGTCACTCGCTCAACGTGGCCGAAAGTATAGGGATCACGGCCCTCGACGGTATTTGCCAGAATCTTGACTGTTTCCAGGTACGCCTGCCCGATATGTGCAATTTGCACTTCAGCGACGCGGAGCAGCCGTGCATTAATGATCGCCATTAAGTCTTTGTCGTCTACAGGCTTGGTTAAATAATCTTCCACGCCCAATTCTCGACCTAACTGGATGTCCACCGGTGTATCGTTAGCGGTCAGGAAAATGAACGGGATGCCCGCTAAATGCGGCATCGCCCGCACCGTTTTGAAAAACGTGATCCCATCCATCGCAGGCATATTAATGTCGGATAAAATTAAATCGGGATGTACTTGCTTCAAAACTTCCAACGCATCAAAACCATTCTCCGCCAGGAAAACTTCGAAATTTTCCAACTTTAACATTTGTGCAATGGTATCTCGCATGAAAAAGTTGTCTTCGACGAGCAAAATTTGTTTTCGGTTGATGAACTGACGGGAAAGCTTGTGAGGCATGGCGGGAAGTATCTCATAAGAAAAAAAGTCCAGCAAGAGAAAATTCCCCAATTCTCATTATTTTCCAGGAAATTGAAGCCCATTGGGGCCCCCTACCCATTTTTCCAGATAAAAACTAGCCGTTTGGCGGAGGTTTTGGACTGTATTGCTTGCTATACTGCTATAAAACAATACAGGAGTTTTCTATGTCCAACGATAACAATCCCCTTGTGGTCCTCTCGAATGCGATGGCCGATGCCGTTGAGCGGGCAGGTTCGGCAACCGTAATGGTCAACGCGCGCCGCCGGATGCCTGCCAGCGGAGTACTTTATGCCCCCTCCCTTGTCTTGACTGCCGATCATGTGGTTGAAACCGATGACGAAATCAAGGTTGGCCTTCCCAATGGAGAAGAAGTCTCCGCGACCCTGGCCGGAAGGGATCCCGGTTCCGATCTGGCCTTACTTCGCCTGGCATCCTCCGTTTCCGAGACCGCCACCCCAGTCACTGGCGAGACCCGGGTCGGGCAACTGGCCCTCGCGTTAGGCCGCCCCTCATCTTCAGGCATTCAAGCCAGCCTCGGCATTGTTAGTGCAATTGGTAGTGCTGTCCGTGTCATTCGTGAAGGCGGCCCCGAACATGCCGGACACCCCTGGGGACGCCACCGCCACAAAGGCAAAACCTCCCAGGTCGCCGAACAGTTTATCCGCACCGATGCCATCCCGTACCCCGGCTTTTCCGGCGGCCCCTTGATTGACGCAAACGGACACATCATCGGCCTCAACACCTCTGGTCTGGTGCGGGGCATGTCTCTGGCCATTCCCGTCGCGCGCGCGTGGCAAATTGCCGCCTCACTGGACCAACATGGCAGCGTCAAACGCGGCTATCTCGGTATCCGCAGCCAGCCCGTCCCTCTCACTGCCGATCTCCAATCCGCGCTGGGGCGTGAACAGGCGACCGGGCTGCTCCTCATCTGGGTTGAAGAGGGTAGTCCGGCAGCGAAAGGCGGCTTGCTTGTCGGGGATACCCTCGTCGGTCTGGCAGGCGATCCTGTCAGTGACCCCGAAGAACTTCAAATCTCCCTCTCTGGTGATGTTGTTGGTCAACCCACTGAGATCGAAGTCCTCCGGGGTGGCAAACCCGCGACCGTTACGGTTACAATTGGTGAAAGGAACTGAGACGTAGTTCTTATTGCGTATTCTGTCAAGTCGTATAATGTCTACGAAATACGCCAAATCTCTCATGTTGGATAAATTTACCCCCTCCTTTTCTGATCTCGTCCGTCGTATTCAACAATCCCTGGTCATGGTGAAAAACGGCCATCAAGGGGCAGGCGCGGGGGTCGTGTGGGGCGAAAGTCTGATTTTAACCAATAACCATGTTGCCATGGATGACCGCCTCCAGGTTATTTTGCCAAATGGGCATGAAGTGAAAGCGATAGTACTTGCCCGCGACCCCGAAATTGACCTGGCCTTGTTGTCTGCCGAAGTAAACGGTATACCCCCCCTGCCCTTTGCCGACTCGCGCCGTGTGCGTTCGGGAGAGATCGTGCTCGCTTTCGGCCACCCGTTAGGGCAGCGGAATGTTGTTACGATGGGGGTGGTCAGCAGCATGGATACAGTCCAAACGAATGGGAACCGCAAATCCATCTCGATCATCCGCTCAGATGTGGTGCTACTTCCAGGTAATTCCGGCGGCCCACTCGTCAACGCGGCCGGAGAAGTGGTCGGGATCAACACCCTGGTTGTGGGTGGGGATCAAGGCTACGCTATCCCTGCGCATCTGGCGGACGGATTTGTCAATGGACAGCGCGCGTTTAGAAATGGCGATTCTCGTAAAACCGGCGTTCCCAATCCCGATCTGATTTGATCCGCATCTCACTCGCCGTCCCCGGATTAGCCTTGCGGGCTGGATTACGCTCCCTATTGGAGTCTGATCCAGCCCTGCAGATCATCAACGCCAGCGCCCAGCCGGATACCGCACAAGCCGATGTATTGGTCGTCACCGATGCCATTGCCCCGGAAGAGATACGCCGCATCCTTGTAGAAAGTGAAGCAGATGTCGCCTTGTTGGTATTAGGGGAAAATGCCAGTGCAGCACAAGCATACAATCGTTTGCCCGTCTTGGCGTGGGGCGCAATTCCCATGGATGCCACCGTTGAAGAGATGACCGCGGCTATCCACGCGTTACATTCCGGATTGGTCGTTGTCTACCCGGATTGGATAGAACGCTTAATGGTTCAACGTGTATTCGGTCCGTCCATGGATACGGAACCACTCGTCGAGCCGCTCACCGAACGCGAAACGGAAGTCCTTCAATACCTGGCGCAGGGGTTATCCAACAAACAAATCGCGGTCAAATTACACATCAGCGAGCATACGGTCAAATTCCACGTCTCCTCGATTTATGGCAAATTGGGGGCCACCAACCGGGCAGAAGCTGTGCGGTTGGGTGTTCAATGGGGTTTGGTGGTATTGTAAGGTAAAATATCTGGCCATTCAGAACTTCATTCGATACCGAACCGATCCAGAACGGTGGATGTTGTCCCGATTCATCATTCCAGCGACCAGGTTGGATGAATTAACCTGGCTGATGAAGACTGGCCTGACGTGGGACGGGATGCTGTCTATTTCCGTGCTTGGGCGGGGCAACGAGGGGCGCGAACCATTCCTGGCGGGGTTGGAGGCCGATCTTCAGGCTGTGTCCGCTTTCCGCGCGAGGTGGGGGGCGCGCATCCGAGTAGATGTGTACGAAACACGTTTGCCTGCGTCCGAACTCGGCGACCCCGCGCGGGCAGGTGCATTGCTTGCCGAAGCCACCCCTTCCCTGCGCGGGGCGGGGTTGTTCCCCTTTTTTGAGGCGCCATTTGGGGCAGGGTGGGAGCAACGCGCGGAATTCCTTATCCAATCAGTCTCTACTAATTCAGCCGGATTCAAACTCCGCACCGGGGGCGTAACTGTGGACGCGTTTCCGTCCCCCGTGCAGGTAGCGTTTGCCTTGATCGCGTGCAGGGATGCTGGCGCGCCAATGAAGTGTACAGCGGGACTTCATCATCCCGTGCGGAGTTATCGGGAAGAGGTACTGACAAAAATGTATGGCTTTTTGAATGTGTTTGGAGCCGGGATATTGGCACAGGGTTATGACATGAATGAGACTGTGGTTCAAGCCATTTTAGAGGAAGAAACTGCGGAAAGTTTTTCGTTTTGCAAGGAGGGGTTTCAATGGCATGGGTATTGCGCAAGTGTGGCGCAGATTGAAATGGCCCGGCAAGAGAGGCTGATTTCGTTTGGCAGTTGTAGTTTTGACGAGCCGAGGGACGATTTGCGAGAATTGGGATTTGAATTAATCAAATCCTAATGGCCTTTTCCGAACCCGTTTATCTGGTTGGGCGGTATTCATGTTATAGTGTTCTTAAATTTCTCCTGAACAGGTGATTTTATGTCCTCACGCAGACGTTATTTCTCTCTGATTCTATTTCTGGCCATGCTTCTGTCTGCTTGTTCGGAAGGGTTGGGGCCTTCGCCCACGCCGACTCAACCCGATCCACGAGAGGTAGCAGCGTATTTGTTCGCGGAAGGGGATAGAGCATTTGCCAGTGAAAATTATACAAAAGCCATTGAGCAATATACGGAAGCTCTGCTTTTTGACCCTGAAAATCCAGATACTTATTACAAACGGGGAATGGCTTATGTGCAGACTGGCAATGTAACTGATGGGTTGGCAGACCTGGCAGTTGTGTTGGACATTAATCCTGAATATGCCTCGGTTTATAATGATCGGGGGATTGTTTATACGACTTTAGACGATTTTGAAAAGGCGTTGGAGGATTTCTCAAAGGCCATTGAGCTTGAACCAGGTCTGGCTTCTGCATATCACAACCGGGCGGGCGTTTATATTGCGATGGGGGAATTCGAACTGGCGAAGGCAGATTTTAGTAAAGCAATTGAATTCTCGCCCGAAGATGCTGAAAATTATAAAGAACGCGGCGATATTCATTTTCAACAAGGCGACTTGGAATCAGCGGTGGCGGATTATACGGAAGCGATCAACTTGCAGCCGGAGTATGTACTGGCTTATAGCAACCGTGGAGACATTAACGCATTATTGGGGAATTTTGAGGCTGCGCTGGCTGATTTTGAAAAAGTTTTGGGGTTTGTACCGGATAATGTTGCTGCAATGTACAAACGTGCTGATTTGTATAATCAATTAGGAGATTACGAAAAGGCGGTTGAAAGTTATACGGCTGTTTTGGAATATGTGCCGGATGATGCAAAGATCTATACAGATCGGGGATTGGCTTACCGGCAGTTGGGCGATTCCGAGAATGCGCTTGCGGATTATACAAAAGCGATAGAACTTGATCCGGCCTATGTGATTGCGTTCATTAATCGAGCAGCAATTTATCAAGAACAGAGTGAACTGGAAAATGCGTTGTCCGATTATACACAAGCGATTCGAAATGCACCTGAGTTTGAACAGGCTTATATTGAACGTGCACGCTTGTACAGACAATTAGGAAATGATACCTCTGCTTTAGATGACCTGGAGACTTTGCTGGAAATTAATTCTGAAAACTCCGAAGCCTATAATGAAATGGGACTGATTTATGCCGACCAAGGAGAGTTTGAGCAGGCGTTAGTGGCTTATTCAACTGCTATTGATTTACAGCCAGCATATGCCAATCCGTATTACAACCGGGGATTGGTTTACCATGCCTTGCGAGATTTTCGGAGTGCATTGGAAGATTATAATAAAGCGATCCAATTGGCGTTTAACAATTCAGATGTGTACAATAGTCGGGGATTACTGCGCTCAGATACACAGCAGTATGTGGAGGCAATTATTGATTTCAACAGCGCAATTGAATTGAATCCAGAGAATAAAATTGCTTATAACAATCGAGGATGGGCTTATTACAACATCGCAGGATATGAAGAAGCGATTGCCGATTACTCAAAGGCCCTCGAAATTGACCCGTTGTATTCTCAAGTTTATGCAAACCGGGCGGTTGCATATAATGATATTGGAGAGTACCAGAAGGCAGTGGACGATCTGGATGTGGTTTTGAGTCTCGAGCCCTCAAATTTTGTTGCATATTACATTCGAGGTATTGCCTGGGCCGGGTTAGGTGAAAATGAAAAAGCCGTTGAAGACTTTACAACAATCATCGAAATCCAGCCGCAATTCTCTCCTCCGTACTATTACCGGGGACTTGTGTATGAGTATATCGGGGAGATTGAAAAGGCCATCAGCGATTACATGTATTTTCTAACATTGGACATTGATTTTTATTCCAGAATCCTGGCGGAAGAGCGATTATCTATATTGGGGGTGGATCTGGAGGCGGAGGCACAAGCCTCTCCATAATGAGAAGTCAAATCAATTCTGTTAAGCTCCCTGAATAAGCTCAGGGAGCTTTTGTTTTCACCATGGTTCTTTAGGAATCGGCGGGGAGGCAACCACGGCAAATCCCAAAGAGCCTTCACCATTGCCAATCAGCCTGAGATGTTGTAGAGTATGGGCGTTTATTGATTCCTTCATGGAGATGGATATGACTGTATTGCCTGACGATGTGATCCCGTTTAACCTTCCTGATACTGAGTTTAACGAGGCGGTGACATTTGCTTATCATGCGCTGACACATCAAGACCATACACATGCTGACCTACTTCGCCAATGGGTACAGGTTTTGATGGATGAGTTAGCTGAACGGATGGTGATTCATTGGTTGCGGTCGAATGGAAAATTTGCTGAGCCTGCGACCGATAAGGGCGCAACCCATCCGGCACTAAGGCATGAGATCTGGGTAACGGATATTCGCGGGGTTAACGTTAAGGCAGCTATCTATACAGCGCTTTCTACGCATAAATCCGATGTTCCCAGTCTTTTGCGGGCGCACTCGTTATCCGTTGACCCTGATCAGATGTGCGGTATCAATTTTTCAGTGGGGTACTGGTTGCAATTACGGGAAAAACCACGTATAAAAATTCCTTCTCTTCAACAGGCAGCTATCATTGGATGGGCCTCGGACAAAAATTTTCGAGAAGTCGTCAAGTCGCGAGAAGCTCACCATTATAAATACGTGGCGATTAAGTTCTGTGATCTCCGGCCCGTAAATGAATTGCTTCAATTTTTGGTTTAGCAGTGGAACGGATGGATATTGTTTGCCTGCATGATAAAGCAGAGATTGAGTCTTGCTTAAGACGGGAGGTTGCACTCAACATTTACAGCTTAGGCGACCTCGATGAATTTTTCTGGCCCTACACGCAGTGGTATGCTTTGAAAACAGCTGGGGAAATTCAGGTGATTGCTTTACTTTATACAGCAACATCCCCACCAGTTCTGCTTGCGCTATCACCTGCCGATAATACTGCCCAATTACGCGAGTTACTTAGTGCCCTGTTGCCACTCCTGCCTCGAAAGGTGTACACGCACTTAAGCCTGAGGGTAGAGGATGTCCTGGCAGCAAGTTACGATATGATGTCCTATGGCATCCACCAGAAAATGATCCTTCAAGATCGAGCCTGTTTTCAGGCATTTCTATCCTCTTCAGTGAATCCCCTGACCTCAGCACATCTGCAGGAAATCCTTGCACTTTACCGAACCAGTTATCCTGAAAATGCCTTTGACCCGCGAATGTTGGAAACGGGTCAATGCTTTGGTGTTTGGGAAGGAAACCAGTTGGTCAGTGTTGCAGGAGTCCACGTGTATTCACCCGTTTATCGGGTTGCAGCGATTGGGAATGTGACCACTCATCCAAACTATCGAAATCGTGGATTAGCCAAGTCGGTCACTGCGGCGTTATGTCAATCGTTAGTGGGCGTAGTGGATCACATTGGTTTGAACGTAAAACAAGAAAATTTTGCTGCCGTGGAATGTTATCGCCAATTGGGTTTCGAAGCTTGTGGCTTTTACCATGAAATCATGGCATCTCTAAAAATGGACAAGGGTGATGAATCCCTTTACGCAATATCTTGCTCAAAAACTCGACAACCGTAAACTTCTGACTACCTGCTACTAGTGAAGCGCTAAATTGGTCGTTAATTGAAAAACAAAAAGAAAGCAATAGTACTTTAGGGGGAGGCAATCGGAATACTTGCATGGTAGGATGTGCTACGATGGCCAATATTCTAGTTGTCGAAGACGAGCAGGATTTGCTTCAAGTGATGAGCTTGAAATTAATGCGGGAGGGGCATGAGGTCTTCACTGCGGTTAATGGTCAAGAAGCACTTCTAAAAATTGAAGAATATTGTCCAGACTTAATTATTCTGGATGTCATGTTACCTGAAGTAAGTGGATGGGATATTTGTACACAGATTCGCCTACAATCTGCTGTTCCAATTATCATGGTGACCGCATTGTCGGGCGATCAGGACGTTGTTAAAGGGTTGGATTTGGGAGCAGATGAGTATGTGACGAAACCTTTTCAATTGCAAACTCTGGTTGCGCGTGTAAATGCGATGTTGCGCCGCTTGAAGTGGGATCGAGATACGGCGGAAAAAGATGTAGATTCTCTAAAGCGCTCCATTACAAGTATGGTTAGTCATGAATTACGGACCCCTCTTGCGGCGATTACGGGGACCCTTGACCTAGCACTGCAAGAGTCGTTTAAGGATAACCGAGATGCCCAGCAAGATTTCATCCACGATGCGCGTATGAATGTGGTGACGATGCGCCAATTGGTGGATGATCTCTTGATTTTGGTGCGCATCGATCAGGGGGTGGATTTACTCCGGCGTCCTACTTCTGTTCATGCTGAAATCAAACGAATACTTGAAATCTATCAGGATAATTTGACGGCGAAGAACTTAGATGCAAATTTCACATGTGTTGAAGAATTGACGGCAAATATTGACCAGTTGTTGTTCCGGCAGGCCTTACAACATTTGTTTTCAAACGCGATAAAATTCAGCCCAGAGGGAGGGCAAATCTGGGTCGTTGCGGAACCGCTTTCGGGTGGGGGCGTTGAAGTGGATGTACATGATCAGGGCCCGGGCATTGCTCCTGAATTGCACGAAAAAATATTTGAGCGTTTCTATCAGGTGGAAATGGATGACCGGAGGAAATATGGAGGATTGGGAATTGGCTTATATATTGCACGAGAACTTGCCCGCGCGCATGGAGGGGATATTACGTTAATCAGCACACCCCAGAATGGCAGCATAGTTACGCTTTCGTTGCCAGGAGGAGAAAATGGTTTAGAGGATTAGGAATGATCTTTGTAAGCAGGCGAACTGCTGGAAATGGCATCATCCATCTGTTCCAATTCTTTCTCTAAACCCAGGCTGCTAAAAATCTCTCGCGCTTCAATCCAATATTTCTCTGCCGTATCTTTTTGCCCCTTATTGAATTCATATCGTGCCCATTCTCGAAGGGTGAAAGCACGTTCGCGATTGATGCCCAATTCTGTAAATATCTCCAGACTATTTTTGAAACAATCTACAGGTTCGTAATTTTTGAATGTGCCACTATACCGGCTGCGAATAAGTTTTCCTGTTTCTCCACCTAATAATCGCCCCGTATATCTCCGTTCTCCAATCGTAATGGGC
>DATDOR010000213.1:0-7465 GCA_035293165.1 Anaerolineales bacterium
GGATAATCCCGGCTTTTCACCGCTTCGAACATCATTGCCCCGATCCCCCGGTAATTGAACACCGTCTCGATCAACGTCACCCCGCCCAGCAACTGCCCAAAATCCAGCGCAAACGACGTGACCACCGGCAGCAGCGCGTTCCGCATCGCGTGTTTAAACAACACCGCCCGCTCTCGTAGGCCCTTCGCCCGCGCCGTGCGGATGTAATCCTCCCCCAACACCCCCAACATCGAAGACCGCATCACCGCAAACGCCGTCGGCATGTAAGCCAGCGCCAACACCGTCACCGGCATCACCGCGTGCAGGGCAATATCATTCACATTCGCCCACCCTTTCAACCGCGGGAACGAATACGAGTCCCCGCTTGGCAACCACTTCAACTGAATCGCAAAAATCGGAATAAAAATCATCGCCAGCCAAAACGACGGCACCGACCGCAGGGTAAACAACAGCGTCAACAACCCCATATCCGTTGCTTTCCCATGCCGCCACGCCGCCCACGCGCCGAGCATTGAACCGATTATCGTCGCCAGCGTCAAACTCGTCCCCACCAGCAGCAGCGTCCAACCTAGCCGCTCTCCGATCACCTCCATCACCGACCTTCCCCCGCTGTACCGGTAAGACTGCCCCAAATCCCCTTTGAACAGATATTCCAAATACTGGACATACTGCACCCCCAAAGGTTGATCCAACCCATACGCCGCCCGCAACTCCGCAATCTTCTCCTCCCCCATTTGTTGCACCGCACTCCCCGCAATCAACGCAATCGGATCACCCGGCATCACCCGCGGCAAAAAGAAGTTGAGTGTAATCGCAATAAAAAGAGTGAGGGCGTATTCGAGGAGGCGGCGAGGAAGATGGGAGGACATCATCAGACAGAGGTCTAATAAAGAGCAAGGTGCATTATGCCAGAATTTATTTTTACACAGGAAAACCTGCCCACTCGCGAGGAGTTTTCTCGCATTCTGGAACAAGGCCGAAATAGCGCCAGTCCATTGGAAGATTTGTTGATGCTTGAGCGTAAATTATTGTTGTTCGAGCAAAAGTACAATCTTTCGTCCTCAAAACACTTTGAAGAGTACCAACGCGGGGAGCGAGGCGATACTCAAGACGCTGTCAATTGGGTTGGGTATTATCGGGTCTACCTTAAGAAGAATTTCGTCACACATTTTCAAGCACCGGTTAAACAGGCACATTGTATATCATCCTTCGCTTTTAGAATGGATCACTTTTGTGGTTCTTTAGGAATCGGCGGGGAGGTCTCCAGATTTTGGGGTGTGAGTGGGGTGTAGTGCGAGAAACGGATAAGCATCTATACGGAGAATAAAACATCCCGACTTAACCTCTGCAAATGCTCAAATAATACCCCAAACATTGACTCCCAATAAACCGCCACCGTCGAACCGGGTGGGAACGGGTGCGCGGCCATTTTGTGGGCAACCGGAACAAGCCAAAACCCCCACACGGCATCGGCATAAAACTGCCGGATTTTCCTCTCTTCGCATGAGGGGATTTCGCCTTCGAGAGCGTGGCGCGCTGCCCAGTACACGTCCAACACCCGTGCCTTGTCTAAATAACGATGGGCGCGGTGGGGCTGGAGGAACATAAACCCCAAATCCATCTCCGGTAGTCCATAGCTTGCCATCTCCCAATCAAGCAGGATGGCGTCGTCTTTCAGGTTAGGGGGCAGGGCAACGTTGGGGGGGTAAACATCGTTGTGCAGGAGCGTGACGGGGAGCTGGGTATAGGTTTGTGCCGCGTCCACCGTGCGGGTGAGCAGCGCATCCAGACCAGGAATAGGTTCCCAAACCTTTTGTTTGACCAGATCGCACACCATGTGCTGGCTTTTCTCCGGTTCCAGCCGGGATTCGTGCCGGGGGAGCAGCCAATCGAGGTCGGGTGGATTACCAAACGGACTGACCTTATCAAGTGTCCGCATATATTTTTCGCCCATCGTGTGTAATCGTGCATACGCCCGCGCGATACACTCCCCTTCCGCCTGCGTCCAGGGCCGAGTCGGAGGAGGGAAATGATACCCGGACAGGTCTTCCATGAAGATCAGCCGGTCCTGGGTTTCGGGGTCAATGCCTGTGTAGTACAGGTGCGCGTGGGGGATGTCCAAGTGAGGCAGAACACATGCGTAGAAATAGATTTCCCGGTTGGGAAACCCAGGATCGTCCGGCCACTTGGCGTGAATCCGCTTGAGTATCAGCGTCGCTGGCCCGGTTTTTTGCCCGTCATATTCCAACGCCAGCCGGTATACGGCGGCAGGCGTTGCGCTATCTTTGATATTGGTTTCAGAATAACGTAAGACGTGCGGGCTGACAGTTTGTTGGAGGAGGGGAAGCAGGATCACAGATAATGAACAAACGCCGGATAGGAATCCGGCGTCTGATACAGGAAGTGCGTTAAAACGCACTGAACGCATAGTTTACAATCCGTTTCAACGGATTTTCCCTACCAGACGCCGAATTCATTCGGCGGCGAATTTTATTGTGACGCTTCCGGCGGCAAGAACGACCACACGGTCATGATCCCGCTCCCGTTCAGGTACACCCACCCGTCATAATCGGCGGGGACGTAGGCGAAGTTACCATTCGGGGACATGAGCGGAACCCAGGGGATGATTTCGACAAAGCGTTCCTGGAACCGGGTGCTGAGTTCGTCCACGCGGGAAAGGTCGGCGAGGGAAGTGAATTCGTCCAGGATGGTGTCGAATTCTTCATCGCAGGCGCCGGACAGGTTGCCCCAACCGATGCCGCCGAAGTCGCAGTTGAACAGGCCGCGGATGAACCCGTGCCGGAACTGCGGGACCGCCGACCAGCCCCAAATTGCCAGATCGTAAGCGGGATCGGGCACGGCGACGAAGTTGGGCCAGATTTCGGCGACAGACGTGTCAATATCCTGGCAGCGTTGGGTAACTTTGAGGCCGACATCACCGAGCATCTGCCCCATGAGTTCGGTGGAGCGGACTTCGACGGGGTTGTTGACATCGCACAGGATGGTGTATTCGGCGTTCGTACCTTCAAACTCGCGAATGTCATCGCCATCTGAGTCGGTTAGCCCGGCCTGATCGAGCAGGTCAGTGGCCTGGGTGGGGTCAAATTCGTGGGAGACGTTGATGCTCCAGGGCAGTTCGGGGTGGTACCAGTTTTGGGGGAGAACCGTTCCCTGCCCAAGCAGGACAATATCAACCAATTGGGCGCTGTCAATCGCGTAGGAGATAGCCTGCCGCACTTCGGGGATATTGAACGGGGCTTTGGAACCGTTCATGTACAGGATGTAATTGAAGAAGTCGGAGCCTTGGGACAGGGCGATGTTGGGATCATCTTCCATTTGCTGGACAAGCGCGGGGGGAACGGCAGAAAGCACCGCGGACGCCGCGCCCGATTGGAGTTGGTTGAACTGCTGGGTGCGGTCTTTGACAATTTTGGCGATGATCATCGGGACGGTGGGCTGGCCGCGGAAGTAGTCATTGTTGGCTTCAAAGGTGTACGACTCACCTGGGACAACATCCACGAGCTTGTACGCGCCCGTGCCAATTTTGCCCTGGAACTGGCTCAACTCACCGCTGACCGGAACCTGATCCTTCCAGATGTGCTGGGGCATGATGTAGACTGCGGCAAGGGCTTCTTCGATGAAGAAAGGGTAGGGGGCGTCAAGAGTAATTTTTACTTCATAATCTCCGGATGCCTCCAAACCGGCCATCGTCGCGAGGCCGGGCGCGCGTCCGGCTTCTTTGAGGAAAGTGTAGGAGAAGACGACATCTTCCGAAGTGAAGGATTCGCCATCGTGCCATTTAACGTCGTCGCGCAGGGTAATGGTCCAGATCAGGCCATCTTCGCTGGGTGTGGCGCTGGTTGCCAGATGGGGGACCGCCCTGAGGTCAGGGGTGCGGATGTAAAGCTGGTCATAAATCCAACCCGTTATATACCCACCAATAAAGGTGTTGGCATTTGCAGGGGTGATGGGGCCTTCGTCGTTGTCAATGAGGACGATCAATGGTTCGGTCGCGGCCGGTTCTTCTGTTTCAGCCATTTCTTCGGTGGCAACGGGTTCCTCGGTCTCAGCCATAGGTTCTTCAGTGGACGAACCAGGTTCTTCGGTCTTCACTTCGGTCGCGGCGGGTTCTCCCGTTACCGGAGCAGAAGGCTGACAGGCTGATAGGATAAGGAAGATGAAACCTATCAAAACAGGAAGGAAAATTTGTTTTTTCATATATTCTCTCTCTTAATAAAGTGGAAATGCAATACCTCTACTTTCGCCTGAGCAGTTACAATGAATGGTCATGTATATGTATCAAAAACCCATTCCATAGACAAGAGGTACGACAATTATTACGGAAATGCATCAGGATTGGATGTGTTTACAAAAATTGTAACGAATTTTTTCGGCGGTTCCTCTGCCTTGGCCTGAGCAGTCACCAAGAATTTCCGACTCTTCCGTTTTTAGCGGGAAATTCTCCCACCCCGTTATTACGGTAGACCCGAATTTCTTTGGCTCTTTGGGATTTGCCGTGGTTGCCTCCCCGCCGATTCCCAAAGAACCATTTCTTTTATGGATGTCCTCGTGGCTTCTGTTGTAATGGGGATAGCAATCATCAAGATTTATGATGTCTGTAAAAGGGAACAGCTTCGAGTGGCGCGGGGGTGTTTCCCAGAATCAAGTCTGCTGATTTTTCTGCCAGCATCATCACGGGGGCATAGATATTGCCATTGGTGACATAAGGCATTGCGGAGGCGTCCACCACACGCAATCCCTCCAGCCCGTGTACTTTCAAACTATTGGGCGCGACTACGGACATTTCGTCAACCCCCATCTTGCATGTGCAGGATGGGTGATAGGCAGTCTCCCCATCCTTTGCCACCCAATCCAAAATTTCCTCATCCGATTGTACTTTGGGGCCGGGTGAAATTTCCCCGCTGTTGAACGGGTCGAAGGCGGGTTGGCTCAAAATGTGCCGGGCACGGTGAATCGCCTCCACCCACTCGCGGCGATCTTGATCTGTGGAAAGGTAGTTGAAGCGTAAAGCAGGCTTTACCGCTGGATCAGACGATTTGATCCTCACCGAGCCGCGTGCGTCGGAATACATCGGGCCGACATGGACTTGATACCCGTGCCCACCGCTGGGAGAAGTGCCGTCATAACGAATGGCTAAAGGCAGGAAGTGAAACATCAAATTGGGATAACGCACCCCTTCGTTGCTGCGAATGAAACCACCTGCCTCAAAATGATTGGTGGCCGCGGGGCCGCGGCGGAAAAAGAGCCATTGAAATCCGATCCACGGGCGGTTGTACCAGAGCAGCGCCGGGTACATTGAGACGGGCCGGGTACATGCATGTTGAATGTAAACCTCTAAGTGATCTTGCAAATTTTCCCCAACCCCGGGCAGATCATGCACGACTGGAATCCCTAGGGCTTTCAGGTCTGATGCGTTGCCCACGCCTGAAAGCTGCAATAGCTGTGGGGAATTGATGGCCCCGCCGCAGCAAAGGACTTCACCGCTGTATATTTTTTCGGATTTTCTACGTCCAAACGCCACTTCTACCCCAACCGCGCGCTTGCCTTCAAACAGGATCCGGTGGACGAACGCTCGCGTCTTGACGGTTAAATTGGGCCGGTTCATGACTGGGTGGAGATATGCACGGGCTGCACTCAAGCGTCTGCCGCGGTGGACGTTCCTGTCGAAAGCGGCGAACCCTTCCTGTTTGAACCCGTTGACATCGTCCGTGAGGGGGTATCCTGCCTGTTGGACCGCGTCAAAAAAAGCCAGGAACAGCGGGTTGGTAGCAGGGCCGCGTTCCAATTTCAGGGGGCCGTCCGTTCCGCGGAAATCATCCCCTCCGGCGAGACAATTTTCCATCCGTTTGAAATAGGGCAAGCAGTGTGCGTAATCCCAGGTTTCCATTCCCGGGTCAGCCGCCCATCTTTCGTAGTCGAGCGGATTGCCCCGTTGGAAGATCATCCCATTGATGCTGCTTGAACCTCCTAACACCTTGCCGCGGCCATGATAGATGCGACGGTTGTGCATGAATGGTTCAGGTTCGGATTCATAGCACCAATCGTAGTGTTTATTCCCAATCGGGAAGGTCAAACCCGCCGGCATGTGGATGAAAATATCCCAGATGTAATCCGGGCGGCCAGCTTCTAGGACGAGGACGCGACTGCCTGGATCGGCGCTCAAACGGTTGGCCAGGACACTTCCTGCCGAACCCCCTCCAACAATGATGTAGTCATATTGTTTTTTCATTGGGTTTCTCACCGGTGAGGTTAGTTCCGAAACGAACTAAGTTGACAAGTGTTGCATCTGTCAGTATAGTTGTCATAGTCCTAATTCTAACCGGAAAATCATGGGCAAAGTAGCGTTACATCATATCTGGAAAATCTTCGGCCCGAACCCACAGTACGTGCTTGAGAAAATCAATAACGGATCGACCCGCGCGGATATCTTAAGCCAGACCGGCCATGTTATCGCGGTTCGAGATGTATCATTTGAGGTGGCGCAAAGGGAAATTTTTGTCGTGATGGGCTTGTCGGGGAGCGGAAAATCCACGCTGGTGCGGTGTTTATCACGCCTTATCGATCCAACTGCCGGAAAAGTGATCATCAATGGGGCGGATGTCACTGCCATGAGCATGGTTGAACTCCGGGAGTTGCGCCGCCATACGGTGAGCATGGTCTTCCAGCGTTTTGGGCTTTTCCCTCACCGGCGGATTATTGATAATGTGGGATATGGGCTGGAGATTCAGGGGATGGAAATCCATGCCCGCCGCCAGAAATCAAATGAAATCCTGGAACTGGTCGGCCTGAAAGGGTGGGAAAATCATTTTCCGCACGAGTTGAGCGGCGGGATGCAACAGCGAGTGGGCCTGGCACGTGCGCTGGCCGTTGACCCCGAAATCATGCTCTGTGATGAGCCGTTTAGCGCGCTGGATCCGCTCATCCGGCGGGACATGCAGAACGAACTGCTCAATTTACAGCAAACCCTGCACAAGACGATCATCTTCATCACCCATGACTTTCTAGAAGCTCTCAAACTGGGAGATCGCATTGCAATCATGAAAGATGGTGAAATCGTACAAATTGGATCACCCCAGGATATCGTTGCCCACCCCGTAGACGATTATGTGCGTGAGTTTACACAGGATGTTCCCCGCGCGAAGGTTCTAACGGCAGCATCCATCATGAAACCTATAAATGAAACCCAACGGAATGGGTTTAAGTCCGTGCCCCATCACTGGACGCTGGAGCAATTAATTTCTCTAGTTCTTGCAACGGACGAAGTGCTACAAGTTGTGGATGACACGGGTAATCCCATGGGGGAATTAGATCGCCGGACTGTTTTAGAAGCGATGGCAGAAACATAATGGCACAAACGATCCAACTTGCCGCACCAGGAAAGCAATCAAAGTCATCTTTTCGATGGGGATGGTTGATCTTTCTTGGAATTATTGTGGGGATTGTG
>DATDOR010000214.1:0-4451 GCA_035293165.1 Anaerolineales bacterium
CTCCAGTATCGCCGCCCAAACCCGATTTCCATGCGTGATCAAACCCACCACCCTGGCTGGGAGCCGCGGCGTGATGCGGGCAGACAACCCCACCGAATTTATCCGGCGCGTTGAACACCTGCGGAAAATCCTTGCCACCGAACCCTGCGACGAATTTTTGGTGGAAGATTTTATCCCCGGCGTGGAAGTCGCCCTCGAAGGATTGATGGATTATGGAAAACTCCATGTCCTCGCCTTGTTCGACAAACCCGACCCGCTCGACGGCCCATATTTTGAAGAGACCATTTACGTTACCCCCTCCCGTTTGCCACAGGAAACCCAAACAGCCATCGCCCAGGTTGCCGGGCAGGCGGCGGCGGCCCTCGGCCTTGTCACTGGCCCCGTCCATGCCGAATTGCGTGTGGATCAAGGCAAACCTGTCATGGTCGAAATCGCCGCACGGTCCATTGGCGGCAGTTGCTCCAAAACCCTCCGTTTCGACTTGAATACCTCTTTGGAGGAGCTAATTATTCGTCAGGCCTTCCAATATCCTATCTCAAATATCCAATCCTTCGACCAGCGATTGCATATCGCCGCTCAGGACAAGTCTCCGGACTCCGCCTCCGGGGTTATGATGATTCCTATTCCCCACGGTGGTCTCTTCACTCGCGTGGACGGTCTTGAAGCCGCTGCTCGAATTCCTGCTATCACTGAAATCGAGATCACTGCGGGACTCAATCGTCCCATCCGCGCGCTGCCTGAGGGAGACAGCTACCTGGGTTTCATCTTCGCGCGTAGCAAAACCCCTGAAAGAGTTGAAGCTGCTTTGCGTGAGGCGCATGCCCTGTTAAATATCGAAATCACCCCAGAACTACCTTTGATCAATTGATCAACCATTACTTGATCAGTCGCCGGTGTGCTGCTCGCATACATACATCCATCACCACCTGCATCCCGGCCTGGCGGGCCATTTCCGCAGCCTGTTCATTGACAATCCCCTCCTGCATCCAGACGACCTTCGCGCCAATCTTAATCGCGTCCTCCACAAGCGGAGGAACCTGGTCGCTCGGGCGAAAAATTTGCACAATATCCACAGGGATTGGGATGGCGTTTAAATCAGGGTAAGCTTTCTCGCCCAGCGCCTCGGTCAGGTTGGGATTGACTGGAATAATTCGATAGCCTTTTCGCTGCAAAAAAGCCGGAACACTATTGGCTGGGCGGTCCGGGTTGCTGGACAGGCCAACCACGGCCAAAGTTTTCGAACTTTCTAAAATCTCGGTAAGTTCATCATCGCTCGGCTTGACATTCCATTGAACAGGCGCCGGACCTTCCCCTCCCTGTTCCGCCTCTGCCACGCGGGGAATTTTGATAACAAAGCAGGTCTTTCCCGGCGGAGAAAAAACCTTTATATCACCCTGGTGCTTGTGAACGACGATGTTATAAGAAATGTTCAAGCCCAATCCAGTTCCTTTTCCAGGCGGCTTAGTGGTAAAGAAGGGATCAAATATTTTGTTACGAATAGAATCGGGAATCCCAGACCCATTATCCTCAATTTGAACCGTGACCCAATCCTTGTCCCACTGCGTGCGGATGACCACCTCAGGTGGAGGTGAAGTCTGCCCCTCAAGCGCGTCGGCAGCATTATCGAGAATATTCGTCCAGACTTGATTGAGTTCACTGCCGTAAGCCTGAACTTTCGGCAGGTCTTCGGCATATTCCCGCCGGACACGGATGCCCTGTTTATATTTATTTCTGAGAATCAACAAAGTATTATCCAGCCCTTCGTGAATATCCACCTCCTGAACGGGCGCCTGATCAAGGTATGAGTAGGATTTTAATGCTTTCACGATTTCAGAAATCCGCCCGGCGCCCTGTCCGATTTCTAATAATAAACTTTGGATCTCGAAGTTGATACTCAACCAATTGACGACAACAGGAAACTGATCAGGTTCAAAGTGCCTGGCAAGTGTTTCCAATTGTTTGACGTCTATATCCAAATCCGTCAGCGCAGGGGTGAGTTCCCAGGGTTCAGGCACGTTGTGATCGTCCATCCAGGTTTCAAGCTCATATTCCCGGTCGCTGCGCGCCATCGCATCCAACATGACCGGGCGGCTAACCCCCGTCTGGGTATCTTCCCCCAACTCCTGTAGCACAGTAAGTTGTGGCGGGGTTAAGTCGAGCGCGTTCAAGCGCGCTTGGGCATCCCCAACCCGGATGATAGTTCCCCTGAGTTGTTCCGCCCCTCGTTTGACGGCTGCGGCAGGATTGTTTAATTCATGCGCCACGCCCGCGGTGAGTGTCCCCAATTGGGCCATCTTTTCACTCTGCCGGAGAAGTGCATCCGTCGCCCGCCACCGACTCAAAACAGTATTGAGCAAGGCACGCGGCGCGGACGGGCTGAGATCCAGAAGTTGGTTGAACTGGGTTTTGTGAATGGTGAGAAGCACCGTGGGGACTTTCGCTCGCACTGTGGCGGTGCGCGGTACTTCCTCAACTAATGCCATTTCCCCGATAACGTCACCTGAAACTCGCACAGCCAAAAGCAATTCACGCTCCCCGGACTGTTTCAAAATTTCCAGTTGGCCTTCTTTAATCACGTAAGCCATGTCCCCGGAACTACCTTCCAGGAAAAGAATCTGGCCCGGGTTTAGTTTGATCTCGTCTACCATTTCACATAAACGTTCGAGGTCTTCCTGGGGAAGGTCTGCAAACAGGGGGATTTTTTTGAGGAATTCGTACATGGAACAGTCTATAAATTAAACCTCTTTGAGATATTGGTGCACAAAGCGCACACAAACCGCACCCTCACCAACGGCGTTTGCCACACGTTTGGTCGAACCAGCACGGGCATCCCCCGCCGCAAAAATTCCTGGGACACTCGTTTCCAATAAGAAGGGATCACGGCGCAGTTTCCAGTTTTTGGGGTGTTTGCCGTTCTGCATCAAATCAGGGCCAGTGAGGATAAACCCGGCCGAATTCATCTCAACCACGCCTTTCACCCATTCTGTATGCGGAACTGCCCCAATAAAAATAAAAATGGCAGTCGTGTCAACCGAATACGTTTCGCCGGTGTCCGTCTTTCGATAGGTAACGCCTTCAAGTTTATTGGTTCCCCGTACAGATTCGACCACAGTCCGGGTCAAGACCTCGATATTCGGGGTAGCGGCAATCTGATCCACCAGGTATTGAGACATGCCAAGTTCCAGTACACTCGCTCGCACCAGCATTGTCACTGTACTGGCATAACGGGAGAAGAACATCGCCCCCTGTCCGGCCGAGTTCGCCCCGCCGACGACCAATACATGCTGATCCCGGTAATTAGCCGCTTCTGTTAAGGCCGCTCCATAATACACCCCTGCCCCGGTCAAAGATTCGATCCCGGGAACATTGAGCATTTTTACAGAAACCCCGGTCGCAATGATCAACCCCTTGCAACTCAGCTTTGCCCCATTGGAAAGCTGCACATATTTATAGGGATCATCTACCCGCACGCTGACAACTTCCTGCGCGGTCAGAATCTCCGTCCCCAAACGGGTTGCCTGAATGGTTGCACGTTGGGCCAACTCCGCCCCGCTCAACCCTTGTGGAAAACCCAGATAATTCTCGATGCGCGAGCTGGTTCCTGCTTGCCCGCCCGTGGCTTCCTTTTCGACGAGCAGGGTTTTCAGCCCTTCTGAAGCCCCATAGACCGCCGCCCCCAACCCAGCCGGGCCACCGCCCACGATAATCAAATCGTAGTAAGGTTGACTGGCCTGAGTTTTCAGCCCGACTTTCTCGGCCAGAGCAGGTAAATCTGGATTTTCGAGAACCTCGCCATGGGGCAGAAAAATGACCGGGAGAGCGGGATGCTCTTTTCCCAGTGTCTCTATCAGTGTACGCGCTTCTTCATTTTGTTCAATATCCAGCCATTGGTAAGGGATGCGGTTACGCGACAGAAAATCCTTTACGGTGTGGCAGGTGGCTGACCAGAGGGTCCCGACCACACGAATCCCTTCAAAAGGAACGGGAACAGTCGTCCACCAGTCACCGAGCAAATCGTCCAAAACCGGATACAGATGCTGTTCGGGTGGGTCCCAGGGCTTCATTAAGTAATAATCCAGCCCAATGGTATTGATGCTGTCAATCGCCGCGGAGGTGTCGGCATAGGCAGTTAGCAATACTTTTCGCGCTTGCGGATAGAATTTGCGGGCTTCAGAAAGAAACTGTGTTCCGGTCATCCCTGGCATTCGCTGGTCAGAAAGCAGTAGCGCCACCATTTCATTTCGTTGTTTGAGTTGGCGCACTGCTTCGAGAGCCTCCTCACCCGACCCGGCGCGGATAATGCGATATTCACCCTTGTAATGTTGGCGCAAATCACGGTTAACGGCATTTAGAACTTGGGGTTCGTCATCTACAGTTATGATTACTGGTTTAGCCATTGAGTCTCCTAAAAAGAGGAACCCCCGAAAAAAAAGGTGTGCGTGGGGGTGTAC
>DATDOR010000215.1:0-6748 GCA_035293165.1 Anaerolineales bacterium
GTAACTGCTCAGGCTTAAGCAGAGGAAATTCCGAAAAAAAGGTGTACGTGGGGGTGTACACCCCCACGTACACCTTTTTTTCGGGCTAATACCCTTCTTGGCTGAGTAGTTACGATTAAAATAAGTCGTCTCACAAGGAGTTTGTCTACTATGGCTAATTATTTAATTCGACGATTCTTTCAAATGATTGTTGTGGTTTTTCTTTCCACAATTGCAATCTACGTTCTTTTGAATATTGCCCCAGGTGGCCCGCTATCTGGTATCCGCCTGTCAGCGGACCGGAAAAGCCGGGTGAGCGATGCAGATATAGCACGCTTGAAATCCTATCTTGGGTTAGATAAACCTTTGGCCTTACGGTACGTTACCTGGATGGCTGGTGATGACTGGTTGGGCGCGAACTGGATGTATGTTGGCCTGTCCCAATATGAACGGGAAAAAATTGGTCGAAATGGTGAACCTGTTGTAAAAACTGATCCAGACACTGGAGAAAAATATACTGAAAAAGAACATTTCCGTTTCTGGACAGATCCTGGGACAGCTTTGTTCAATCCCGGCTATCTGTTATGGGTGAAGGGAGAGAGTATTGGAATGCGAGATGTCGAGGTTACGCTTGAGACCCCACAAGGGAATGAGATTCTGACTCAAAATCTTCCAGCTTATACGGCGACTGATGTTCAGGTAAAACCAGATACAAAAACTACTGCTCCCGATGACGTTATCTTAAAAGGCGTCGTTCTTTCCCAGAAAGGGGATGAGGTAACTGTCGAAGACATCAATGGAAACCGATATGTGGTCTTTGCGGATGAAAACACCCAATTTACCTTCCCTATTGGTGAAGGCCTGCTTCGGCCTGAGGAGGGAAACTGGGTAAATATATCCAGGTTGACGGGCAGTAGTGGCCTTTTAGCCAAGTATGCTGGTTTCCATGGTAATACGCGGGGGGTCTTGCGCCTAGATTTCGGTTTTTCCTGGAAACTTTCTCCATCTCAACCAGTAATAGATTTGATCAAAGGTCGCTTAGGGAATACGATTATCTTGATGTCTACCGCAACACTCCTTGCTCTTGTGGTTGGTATTCCAATTGGGATTTACTCAGCTATTCACCAATACAGCCGGATGGATTATGCAGTTACCACCTTCTCATTCTTTGGTTCTGCGATGCCCGTCTTTTGGTTTGGATTGATGTTGATTTTGATATTCTCATATAACTTCAAAAATTGGGGGTTACCCTTCTTCCCTGTGGGAGGGGTGATGGAAGTACGTACGCCACCGGATGGGAGTCTGTTAGCAGCTTTAGGAGCCACCCCCGGTAGTCTTGTGGATCGAATTGTTCACTTAATTCTGCCCACTGTTGTTTTGAGCATGTTGTATCTGGCAGGCTGGAGCCGGTATGCGCGCTCTTCCATGTTAGAGGTATTGCGCCAGGATTATGTGCGGACGGCTCGTGCAAAAGGCTTGGTCGAGCGCGTTGTAATTTTGAAACATGCTCTACGGAACGCGCTCATCCCCATTGTGACGATCCTCGTCTTTGAAGTTGCCGGTATCTTCAGTGGGGCGATTCTTACAGAAACGATTTTTAGCTATCCGGGGATGGGGAGATTATACTTCGATGCATTGGGAGCAAATGACTGGCCGGTTGTAATGGCTTTTTTGTTCATTACTGCTATCCTGGTTGTCCTGGCAACCTTATCGCGTGATATTATCTACACTGTGGTAGATCCGCGCATTCGGTTTAACTAAGCACCTTCTTCGGACAGGCTGGTAAGTAATTCAGCCTGTCCGATAAATTTCAAAACAAGGAGACAAATATGGCTGTCGCACAACTTGAGAGTGAATCTTTATTGACCATCGAAGAAGAAAGTCAATGGCTTCTTGTTTGGCGGCGTTTTCGCAAACACAAATTAGCTGTGGCGGGGATGGTTACGATTTTCCTGATTGCCCTGGTATGTTTTTTGGCCCCCTGGGTTGCTCCGTTTGATCCCATAAATGATATTATTCGAAACCCGGAAACGAATCAAATACTCAGAAACGCGCCACCATCTTTAGATCATTTTATGGGAACGGACAATATTGGACGCGATGTTTTTAGCCGGTTGTTGTACGCCGGGCGCATTTCGCTTCTCGTGGCCTTTGTTGTCGTAATTGTAAGTCTGAGTATCGGCGTACTGGTTGGTGCAATATCCGGCTATTACGGAGGGTGGCTGGATGATGTCATTCAAAGGTTTGTGGAGTTTTTGATTACGCTCCCATTGCTTCCTCTATTATTGGCGTTTTCAGCCCTGATGCGGGGGATCGAAATCCCCGGACTGCCTCGTGAGTGGAGTAGCGCAGTCATTATCGCCATCATCTTGATGGCATTCCTTTGGACGAATTATACGGTTTTAGTTCGAGGGATGGTTCTGTCTCTGCGTCACCAGGAGTTTACTGAAGCTGCCAGAGCGCTTGGGATGGGGAATTTTGGTATCATCGTAAGACACATGATTCCCAATGCGTTGGCGCCTATTATCGTGGCTGCGACACTCGCACTAGGTGGTGTGATCATTCTCGAATCCGCGCTTTCGTTTCTTGGCTTTGGAATCCAATTGCCAGTCCCGACCTGGGGCAATATGTTGAACGAATATCAGAATGATATGTGGACACAGCCTGCGAAAGTCTTCTACCCGGGTCTGGCGATCTTCGTTTGTACCCTGGCGTTCAATTACGTGGGTGACGGTTTGCGCGATGCGCTGGATCCTCGTCTAAAGAAATAATTGATAGATTACCGGATTCAACTTTTAAACCAGCCACACTATTCCTGAAAATCCTACACCAATTCCTGCCGACCTGCCTGAACGCTCAGGACTTAGAGATTTACCTGAGAGATTTCAAGCAGGTCGGTTGACTCCAACCAATGATTTTATGTGCAAAATTCGAACGGTGTAAACCAGATGTGTTCAATTCAGATTAGCCATGGAACAGTAGGCGTCTGATGCCTCGTATTTCGATTGAGGTCATTTAAAGGCTCTTTGGGATTTGCCGTGGTTAATGCCGACCTCCCCGCAGATTCCTAAAGAACCGGTCATTTAAATATGGGCACTATTGCCAATACTTGGTGTTACAATTGACAAACGCTATATCAGCATGCGAAAACACACAACAAGTCCCTAATTGGAGAAGAACCCTGTGGCCGATAAAAATTCTCAACCACTCCTGGAAGTTCAAAACTTAAAAACCTATTTCTTTACCGAAGACGGGGTCGTCAAAGCAGTTGATGGCGTTGATTTATATGTGGCTCCCGGAGAAGTCTTAGGGCTTGTGGGCGAGTCGGGATGTGGGAAAAGTGTGACATCTCTCTCAATCATGCGATTAGTTGGCATCCCTGGAAAAGTTGTCGAAGGGAAAATAACGTTTGAAGGGCGTAGTTTGTTCGAGCTTTCGGAAGCAGAAATGGTAGACATGCGCGGCAATCGCATGTCGATGATTTTTCAACAGCCTCAATCCAGCCTTAACCCTGTATTCAAAGTTGGCGATCAAGTAGCTGAAGTGTTTCAAATCCATCGCGATATGGGGAAAGAAGAGGCTTGGGAGAAGGCAATTGAATTGCTTCGTCTAGTCGGGATTCCGGATCCGGAAAGTAAGGCTCATGCTTTTCCGCATGAGATGTCCGGGGGACAGGCGCAACGTGTGATGATCGCAATGGCCTTAGCCCTTAACCCTCAATTGCTGATTGCAGACGAACCCACAACGGCTTTGGATGTAACGATTCAGGCACAGATTTTGGACTTGCTGCGTGATTTAAGCAAACGAATGGGGACTTCGGTCATTCTCATAACCCACGACTTAGGGGTCGTTGCCGAAATGGCTGGACGGGTTGCCGTGATGTATGCCGGGCGGATTGTTGAAGAAACGAACGTTCATACAATTTTTGCCGAACCGATGCATCCATATACGCAAGGATTGATTGACTCCATTCCGATATTGGGTATAGTCAAAGATCGTCTCGATGTGATTCCTGGCGGTGTGCCCAATCTGATTAATCTTCCTCCCGGATGCCGTTTTGCACCTCGTTGTCGTCCCAGGGTTGAATACCAACTCACGATCTGCACCGAGTTAGAACCGGAATTGATACTAGCAAAACCCAACCATAAAGTTCGTTGCTGGTTGTATACAGATCATGAAGGCCATAAGGCTCCCCTAAAATAAGAGGGAGTCACAGTTTAGCACATTCTATTTGGCGCAATCATAAGCCAACTTAATAGTCCCATTATCAGAGAGGCAGAGCATGAGCGAAATTAAGGCGAGCCAAAATGGCAGCAGCAAAATCTTAATTGATGTAAAAGAACTGGTGAAATATTTCCCGGTACGAGGGGGACTGATGCAACGTGTCGTGGCCTGGGTACAGGCCGTGGATAATGTCTCCTTTTTTGTAAGAGAAGGTGAAACTTTAGGACTGGTAGGAGAGTCGGGATGTGGAAAAACGACCGTCGGCCGTACAATGCTGCGGCTGCTTGAACCAACCGGAGGCTCGGTAACGTTCGACGGCACCGATGTTTTTAAATTGCGTGGCGGCGACCTAAAAGCTATGCGCCGCAACATGCAGATTATTTTTCAAGACCCTTATGCTTCGCTGGATCCTCGTATGCCCATAGGCGAGTCGATTGCCGAAGGATTGAAAATTCACAATATAGGTACGCCCAAAGAAAGATTTGAGACTGTCATTAGGACTTTGCGCCAGGTTGGTTTGGAAGACTACCATGCCCGACGTTATCCTCATGAATTTTCTGGCGGTCAACGGCAGCGTATTGGAATTGCTCGCGCCCTGGCACTGCAGCCCAAATTCATCGTCTGTGACGAACCCGTTTCGGCCCTAGATGTGTCCATTCAGTCACAAGTGCTTAATATTCTCGCGGATCTCCAAAAAGATTTTGGACTGACGTACCTGTTTATCGCCCATAATTTATCTGTCGTTGAACATATTTGTGACCGGGTGGCAGTTATGTACTTGGGTAAGATGGTGGAAATGACCTCCCGCCACGAACTCTTCAGTAGCCCTCTCCACCCCTATACACAGGCGCTGATGTCTGCCATTCCCATCGCTAATCCGTCCATAAAACGGGAACGAATCATTCTAAAGGGCGATGTGCCCAGCCCTCTCAACCCACCAAGCGGATGCCGCTTCCATCCACGCTGTCCAGTTGCCATGGATCATTGCTCCGTCGAAGAGCCGCCCTTCATAGAAGTCACGGAGGATCATTGGGTGGCATGTTGGCGTGTCGAATAACAAAAAACAGTTTGAGGCTTACAAGATACTGCTCTAATTTTTGAGCAGTATCTTTTTTTTATGATAGAATTTTTCAACTATGGCTTTTCAAGTATTGATAGTTGATAATCACCGCGATGTAAGTAAAGCCATCCGCTCAGGGGTGCAGTCCTTAGGCTCGGAATTTGAAGTCGCCACCGCAATGTCGGGAGAAGAGGCAATGCTTGAAGCACGCCTGATAAAGTTTGATCTCTTAATTTCTGAAGTGCGCCTCACCGGCATGTCTGGCATGGAACTTACGCAAAAATTGCGCGCTAGAAAACCCGACCTGAAAGTGTTTCTCATTTCTGCCTCGCTGGACCGGTATATTCGCCGTGAAGTTGCGGATGCTCACGTAGATGCCCTGCTCCAGAAGCCCATTGAAATGGCTGATTTGCTTGCTCATATTAGGAGGACGCTAGGTCTGGAAGGTGGTAGGCAGTTACCTTTACAGGATGAGGATGAACTTGTCCCAGAGCCATTAAGCATTTCTGATCGCTTAACCGATTTGCGTCAGGAATTAGATGCTCCATTGATCCTGTTAATTAGTGATACGGGTGAAATCTTGATACAAGCGGGAGAGCAACAATTCGATATGGAAGCAGAAATATCATCTCTAATTGCAGTATTTAGTGCCGGACACAAAATCTCCCGACTGCTTGGGATGGCAATTCCCGACAATTTATACACGTTCAAAGGCAGTACGCATGATATTGTAATGACTCACCTCGGTGAGAATCATGCACTGCTGATAATAACGTATTCGGCCGGAACTGCCCTTGAAAAACTGGATCACTTGAACCAGATTGTCCAGCAGGGTAAACAGGATTTACAAACCATTTTGGCAGATATGGGAGTATCACCGGTTGTAAGCGAAGAGATGCCCTCGACGGATATGGTTGTATCTCCAGAGGATGAAGAAGAATTGGAAGAAATTGTTGAATTGGATGCGGCCCTGGATGCACTATTTAGCAAGGTGGATGCGCTCCCAGAAACAGATGTGGATTCATTTTGGGAAGTAGCCACGGCAGAGGATACGGGGATTTTTACAAGTGCAGATGCTTTGTCTTACGAACAGGCTCGTCAATTGGGATTGACTCCTGAAGAAGAGTAATTTCTCCCCCTGAATAATTGAAATAGCCCAGGAAAATTGAGAAGCGTTCCACGCAGAGTCTCCCACATTCCCTCTTAATCTTCTGGTGATACAATTCCCCGCCATGAGCAAAAAATGGTTGATTCGAATGGGATTGGTCTTGACGGGTATAGTTTTCCTCGCGGCAATCATTAATCAAATCCCAGACGTGGACCAACGCCTCTCATGGCGACTGGAAACCATGCGGGTGCTGGTTGCTCGTTTACTCGATCCGGTGGAAACTGCCCCGACTCCTATTCCCCAACCAACGACTGCTTCTACAAACACGCCCACTCTCATCCCCTCCCCTTCAACTACCCCAACCTTTACACCTACGC
>DATDOR010000216.1:0-8247 GCA_035293165.1 Anaerolineales bacterium
AAATTTAGGCTCTTTGGGATTTGCCGTGGTTAATGCCAGATTTTGGGGTGTGAGTGGGGTGTACACCCCACTCACACCCCAAAATCTGGGGACCTCCCCGCCGATTCCCAAAGAACCCAAATTTAACCGTAACTACTCAGCCAGAGTAACATGTACCCTGGCTTCAGCCTGAGCAGTTACATTTAACCTTATTGGAGGCATCTCACATGGAAAAAACCTTAGTTTTAGTCAAGCCCGATGGCGTGCAGCGTAGCCTGGTTGGAGAAGTGATCTCTCGCCTGGAGCGGCGAGGGCTTCGGCTCGTCGCCGCCAAATTCATTCAGGTCAGCCGGGAACTGGCCGAAACCCACTACGCTATTCACAAAGGCAAAACCTTTTATGAAGGGCTAATCAATTACATCACGTCTGCGCCGGTAATGGCAATGGTGTGGGAAGGCCCGCGCGCTGTCGCCGCCGTCCGCCAGACGATGGGGGCGACCCGTCCGTGGGAAGCGGCTCCCGGCACTGTCCGCCACGATTTTGCTCTGGAAGTGGGCCGTAACCTGACCCACGCCTCTGACTCCCTCGAAAACGGGGAAGCAGAAGTCGCTCTCTGGTTCACCCCGTCCGAACTCGTCAGTTGGGAACGCGCGACGGATCCCTGGATTTATGAATAACTCCCGGCATTCATTCCCTTAAAAACGACTGCCTCCAACAAACCAGGTTTGGTTGGAGGCAGTCGTTTTTAACTCTGATCAATTGCCGATTTGAGATTTGCTGACTCGCTGACTCCTCTATTGCAACCTCACCAACGTCTTCCCTTCTGCCCAAAGCTCTTCTAACTGGTAATAGGCTCGTTGGTCCGTGGAAAAAATGTGAACCACCACATCCCCATAATCAACCAGCAACCAACCGTTCTGTGGCAGACCTTCCATCCGTCCCTTGATCTTGTGGATATCCCGCATTTGATCGCGCACAGTCTCTGCCAGTGCATCCAACATGCGGTTGCTTGTCCCTGAACAGATGACGAAATAATCGGCGATGGTTGTCACTTCTTGTATGTCTATTAGAACAATATCTTCTGCGATTTTATCTTCCAAAATATCTACAATGGCGCGGGCGATATCAATGCTTTCCAGAGTTCACCTCCAAAGAGTAAAAGATTATTTTGTAATTACTCAGCTCAGGGTAGAAGTGGCCCAAAAAAAAGGTGTGCGTGGGGGTGTACACCCCCACGCACACCTTTTTTTTGGAGGTTTTCCGCTTTAGCTTGAATAGAAATTTCATTTTTTCTCGGCCAAGGATGCAGTAAATACCTGGCTATACACGGCACCGTTTTGGCCTAAATCACTACGAAACAGATGGATTTCCCTGATTTGTGAGACCCCTAAAAAACCTACTTTATTATCCTTCAAAACTTGAGCGATTTTTTGCAATTCTTTTGGTGTGACATTTCGAGAAACCCGTCCCAACGTCAGGTGGGGTTTAAACGCACGTTTTTCCGAAGCATATCCTAACCGGGCAGTTTCCATGTCAATCATTCGTTGAACCGATGTTATAGTCGGCGGCCCTTCTACTCCTGCCCAAATGACTCGCGCCCGTTGAACACTGGGAAACGCCCCCACTCCACCCGTGCTCAGTGCGAACAAAGGGTGACTAGATGCAGCGGTTTGGATAATCTCCTTAATTCTTTCCACATTCGAAATCGAAACATCGCCCAAGAACTTTAACGTCAGATGCATATTCTCCACCGGGACCCAACGGACAAAACTCCCCCCTATCTCTTCCCGCAGCTCAATGACTACCTGAGATATCCGGTCTAGCACATCGGGAGATAAATTAACAGCAATAAAAGCCCGAAAAACGCTCATCTCACTCACGAAAATAGCATAAGACGAAAGATAAATCAAGAGGCAAACTATCCTGCCAGCAATCTCTGATAATCTTCCAATGTATCCACGTCCAACAACGCGCGGGGATCATGCCAGGGAACCCACACCGGGCGGTAACGCGCAAATAGCGGACGGGCGCCCACATCCCCTCTTAACCCCTCAAAATCTGAGAATGTTACCCGATCAAACAACACTGGATTCCCTCGCTGCTGGTCAATCAGTGGCGCGACGATAGGCGCCAGCAACCGCGCGTGTTCTTCTATCAATGCCTGCACCAGAAAAGGCGATACCCAGGGTTGATCCACTAACATGAAAACTGCGCCTCCCACCTCAAGGGGTAAGGCTCGAAGCCCAGCTTGCACGGAGGTGCTCTGCCCATCCTCCCAGGCTTCATTCTTCACCATACGCACCGGCAATCCCTCCAACGCCACCCCGATTGCATCTGAAAATGCCCCTGTCACCACAACCACAGGGGATAGTCCTGCCGCCAATGCCATTTCAGCCACATGGCGCACCAACGGCTTACCTTGCCAGTCCAACAATTGTTTTGGTTGACCCAACCGCCGCGATGCCCCTCCTGCCAAGACGATCCCGGCTATTTTTTCGTGCAGTGCAAAGACCTCCCCTTGCACCAGCGAAGCGATCCCAACCCCATCAAATCCAGATAACAATGCTTTTGCCATCCCTTGCGCGTGGCTTTGTAATTCCACCGAATCTGCCTGATTGAGAAATACCACACGACGAGCGTTTTCCGGGATGCCTTTCAGTCCCCCGCTGGGATGGGTGAGCAGCTTTACAAGTGCGGGTTCAGTCACCAACATTCCCGGCTCCAACCCGGTCAGCGATGCAAACTGTTCGGGGCGGTGAACCCAATCAGGCGTTAACGGTTGCCCCAATCCGCTCATCCCCGCGACAACCACAACCGTATCTACAAAATCAGGAATGACCGGTTCGTGGTCTGCTGGGGCTTTCAACGGGCGCTGCCGGGAACCATCCGCTTCAATCAATAAAGGGCAATTCCACGTCTTGGCTAATTTACGGATTTCTTCTAAAGTCACACTGTCCACACCACGCGTCCGTCCCTCACTCGACAAAGATCCAGTGAACAGGGTGACCCCATCTGATTGGGTTACATTTTGTACATCCCGAGGCGTTTCAACCACAAAGTGGTGCTCCGCAAGTGACAATTGTTCCTCTGCCAGATGCGTCGTCGCAGTCAGGAGAATGTTCTCTTTCCACTGCTTCGCAAGCTGGAACATTGCTGTCGTTTTCCCCCCGGCGCCCACAAAGGCCAGCCGGGTTTGTGACTTTACGCGTAGCGCCTGGCGCAGATTCATCCTAACCGCTCAATTGCACGACGAATAGCGACATATTGTGTTGCCCAAAGCAAACAGAAAACCAGCAAAAAACCACTCAAGGTTGTAAGCACTGTCATTGCACTGAATTGATCTGCAGCAAATCCGGCAATCCAAATAATGATTGGGTTTAGCCCCAATACAAACAGGCCAATGTTGGCAAAGAACCGGCCCAAATATTCTTTCGGGACGAGCGTCTGATAGAGGGTTGTCGAAAGTAGCATGGATATACTCATACTAAAACTCATCAAGACCATACTGAATAATGCAACCAAATACCATCGGGACAATGCCATTGTAAGCACAGCAACCCCATACAAAAACGAGACAACAAATATCCATAAAACCTTGTTTGGAACATTGTGATGTACGTTAAGCAGAATCGCTCCTAAAAACATTCCGATTGTCATTCCCGACCATAAAAACCCGTATCGCGTTGGATCGGATAATTGCAAAGAGACCTCTGCAAATGAAGGTAACAACACCGGGATTGAAATTGCAACAACATTCATGGCTACGGAGAGCGAGGCCAATGCCAGCAAAGATCGTCTGGAAACAATATAGAAAATTCCATCCTTCAAATCTTGCCATACACCCGTGATCCCGGCAGAAGAAACAACTTTTTGTTGATGTTCAGGGGTAGGGATTCGAATTCCAAAGAGGAGCATCGCAGATAGCAAATAAGTTATCGAATCAATCGTATATCCCCCCCAGGCCCCAAACCCTGCGATAATGATACCGCCAAGCGCCGCCCCCAATATTCCTGCAACCCGCACGTTCATGCTATTCAGAGCATTGGCTTGCTGTAACTCATCTGAATCCACCATTTGTGGGACGGAAGCGCTCACGGCCGGATTGAAAAATGCTCCTGCCGCGCCATTGAAAGCTGCGACAAGTGCAATATGCCAGACCATTAGGCGATCAAAAAAGGCGAGAATTGCGAGAGAGAATACTCCAATGGCCCGCAAGATATCTGAGTAGATCAGGATTCGTTTGCGGTTATAACGATCTACGGAAACGCCACCAATCAAACTAAACAGAATTTGCGGAATGGTATACGCAATAAATACGGATCCCATTGCCAGAGCAGAACCAGTCAAGGATTGGACCAACCACATATTCGCTACTGTATGGACATGATCGCCCAAAACGGAAATGTGGCGGGCAACCATCAAGCGCCCGAAATCTCTTCTCTGGTTTAAGAATTCCCAGGTGGATTGGTTGATCTGTATTTCCATTTATTCCCATAAACAAGATCGTATTTCCGGTCTTGTCAGAATGGCTTCCAATACTCCACCTCCAATCGCCAATGCCTTATCCGAGACGAGATAACAATATTGCGGATCGTTTCGTGGGTCTACATCGCCGATTTTCATCCCCTGCGTGACGTGCAAGCCGGGGTGGAGTAGCCCGCGTAAAACGCCCACAAACGGAGCAATTACCAATTCCCCCTCCACTTCCGCGATAAGCTGTCTGGTCTTTAGTTGTGCACCAATCTCCACAAATGTTTTCAACACCCCCTTGGCAGGCGCACGAAGCACCCTTCCAGGGTCGCCTTCCGGCAGGCCAGTATCGGGTTCGGACGGGGCGTCCCAATACACGCGTCCGAGGTTGTGGCCGCGGTTGGTTTCCACCGCCGCGTGGCAATTCTCGCCGGGAACAAAACCGGGGCCGAGGCCAATGACCAGGGGAGCGGCGTGAATATTCGCGTCGTGGGGGTGTTTAGTCATTCGGGCGTCCACGAGGACAGGAAAATGGAAACAGGAATTGGGCAAAAGGTGATTGTCAGGGTCAGCGAGGACGGGAATTTCGTTGGCCTGGAGGATTTGGCGAGCATGCTCAGGGTTGGTTGCATAACGGGCGGCAATCCCTTCGAGCGTAGTCTCGCCCTGATAAATCGCTTCGGCAAACGAGACGGTACGGCGAACCGTCAGGGGTTGCGCAAGTTCGGTGATCAGTACCCGTATCCCGGCCCGATGCAGACGAAGGGCAACCCCACTCGCCAGGTCTCCACCACCGCGAAGAAGAACGAGGTTCAAATCTTCCCCAGTCCGCGCAAAATCCTTTCCGGCGTGAGCGGAAAATCATCAAACCATACCCCCAACGCATCATGAACTGCCGCGGTGACTGCCGGAGCCAGGGGGATGTAAGGCATCTCCGCCATACCGCGCGCGCCCCATGGGCCAATAGCGGCAGGGAATTCAAGAATGATCGAATGGACGCGGTCGGGGATGTCCAGCACGCCGGGAATCAGGTAAGTGGATAAATAGGGGTTTAGGGCACGCCCGTCTTTTTGGATGAAATTTTCCAGGATGGCGTACCCGGCAGCCTGCACCACCGCACCCTCAACTTGCCCTTCGATTTGCTGGCGGTTGATGGCCTTTCCAACATCATCTGCACAAATCAAATCAAGGATGTGAATATGTCCGGTTTCGGTATCTACTTCAACCAGCGCGGCTTCGGCAACGTAACCGTAGGCAAAGTTGGGATCGCACGCTCCGGTTTCGGGGTCGAACATCGTCGTGCGCGGGGGACGGTATTGGTAAGTCCCAATCGCCGGACGGTCCTCATCTTGCCATTTTTGCAGGGCGATTTCGACTGCCCCGCGAACGGCATTCCCCGCCATGAACGTCATACGTGACGCCGAGACACTGCCGGAGTTTTTGGATGTCGCCGTATCGGAGGCCACCAAACGCACTTTTTCGACCGGGACACCAGCCGCTTCAGCAGTCATTTGCAGCAGTACAGTATGCGAGCCTTGTCCCACTTCCGCGGCCGCGTGATAGAGAATAACCTCTTCAATCCGCACTCCACCACGCAATTCCACTGTGGCCCAGCACTCTTCCGGCGCGCCAAAGGAGAAGCCAACGTTCTTGAAGCCGCAGGCAAAGCCAATACCGCGTTTGGTGAAGGATGAACCGTTCATCCTTCCGCCGACCGATGTGCTCATCGGCGCTGCCTTTATCGCTTCATATTCTTCCGCACATGCCTCCAACACCTGGGGCATACTCACTCCGGGCGGGAGAGGGGTGTTGACCGAGAGCAATGATCCTTCTCGAACAATGTTCCGCCGCCGTATTTCTACCGGATCAAGGCCCAGCGCTTCGGCAAGTTTATTCATCTGTTGCTCGGCAGCAAAGGCCGCCTGAGGACCGCCAAATCCGCGAAACGCACCACCGGGGATGTTGTTGGTATAAACGGCGTAAGACTCCACTTTGATGTTGGGGATTTCATAAGGGCCGGTACACATCAACGTAGCGTTTCCCAAAACTTTCGTGGAGGTATACGTGTACGCGCCCCCGTCTTCGATCACTTCTACCTGTGCCCCGACCAGTTTCCCATCTCTCGTCGCGCCCCATTTTGCCCGGATGATGTATGGGTGACGCTTGTGGTGGCCGATCATGGACTCTTCACGCGACCAGATGATTTTGATTGGGCGATGGACACCCCGTTCGTGTAAGCGAAACGCAGCAAGTGCAAGGACGATTTGCACCGACATATCTTCCCGTCCGCCAAATGCTCCGCCAATAGCTGCGTACCGTACCCGCACCTTTTCGAGTGGCAGGCCCAACGCGTGGGCAATCTGTTCCTGGTCTTCGTGCGTCCACTGGCCCGCGACCTCGACCGTTACGCGGCCTTCTTCGTCCATGTAGCCCACACCCGCTTCGGGTTGGAGATAGGCGTGTTCCTGAACGGGGGTGCGATATTCGCCTTCGATGACGACATCCGCCCCAGCCAGGGCCGCGTCAACGTCCCCTTTGCGAATGCGATAATGGTGGAGGATGTTGCTGTGCGGGATCGGATGAATGGCCGGGTAGGTATCCACATCGGGATGGAGGAGAAACGCATCTGGTTTCATCGCTTCAAGGGGATCGGAGACCACCGGCAGGTCTTCGTATTCGACTTCGATTAGATGCAATGCTTTTTCGGCGATGCGTTCGGTTTCTGCGACAACAACGGCAACTTGATCACCGATGAAACGCACCCGGTCGCCGTGGGGTTTGTTAGAGCCAGGGCCGCAAAAGACGGGTTGGTCAGGTGTGATCAGACCGTATTCGTTGTTGGGGACATCTTTTGCAGTGAACACAGACAGAACGCCTTCCAATGCTTCCGCGCGGGAAGTGTCCAGACGCCGGATGATGGCGTGTGGCCTCCGGGCAAACAGGATTTTCATGTAGGCCTGGTTGGGGTAGTTGATGTCACCGGGGAACAGGGCTTGACCCGTGACCTTGCCAAAGGCATCAATACGTGGGAGAGCATGGCCGAGAGAGGACATGGGACAGTGGGAATTATTCGGACGTCAAAAAACTGCGTCAGCGGCTCTTTTTGACTTTGCGTTTGATGGGTGGGGAGTCGAGCGGGCCGTAGCGCGAACCGCTCCCCATGCGAAACACGATTGAATACACGACCGTGAGGCCGATATAACTCAAAAGGGTGAGCAAGGCGGTGATGATCAGGACGTAGTAAAGCGGAATCGTTTCATCAAAAACCGGCACATACACCATGTTGGCCAAATCTCGGGTGAGGGGGAAGTATTGTTGGGGAATTCCTGCATTGACCAAAATGATTGAGGTTGCGAAGGCAATGATTGGAATAACGATGAGGAGCAGGCAGCCAATGCCGCGCCAGATAGGGTGAACGGTGTCTTTTTTTTTGAGTTCAGGTTCACGATAGTGTCGGCCCATGAGATTTCTCCAAAATAAAGTAACTACTCAGTCTAGGGTAGAGATAGCCCGAAAAAAAGGTGTGCGTGGGAGTGACGCCCCCACGCACACCTTTTTTTCGGAGTACTGTTTTATCCTGAGCAGTAAATAAATAGAATTTAAATTGTTTGCGAGGCGTTTGCCATAGCTTCCAGGATTTTGTAGTAGCCGGTACAGCGACAGAGGTTTCCGGTAATGGATTGGCGGAGTTCGTCGGGGGTCGGGTGCGAACGTTCATCGAGCAATTTGGCAGCGGACATGATAAATCCAGGGGTGCAATAACCACACTGAACCGCGCCACTGGCAATGAACTCTGTT
>DATDOR010000217.1:0-2824 GCA_035293165.1 Anaerolineales bacterium
GTGCAGACTGTAGGTCGCTTTTTTCATATCAGGTTTGGCATCGCCTACTCCATCCGATTCGTACACTTCCCCAACCCCTCAACTTCCACAACCACCTCATCCCCCGGCTTCAACCAATTCTTCTCCGTCATGCCCATCACCACTCCCTCCGGCGTCCCCGTGGAGATCACATCCCCCGGCTTGAGCGTCATGTACTGACTGATGTAGCTGATACACTCCGCGACGCTGAAAATCATATCGGCAGTGTTGGAATTCTGGCGGAGTCCGCCGTTGACCCAGCAGGAAAGACCCAAATTTTGCGGATCGCCCACTTCATCGGCAGTCACCAGATATGGGGCAGTGGGGAAAAATTTGTCGGGGGTTTTGCCGAGCAACCATTGGGAGGTGCGGAACTGCAGATCCCGCACGCTCATGTCATTGACTGTGAAATAACCAAATACATAATCCAACGCCTCGTCCACGCCAACATACCGTACTTCCTTTCCAATCACCACCCCCAATTCAACCTCATAGTCATATTGGACAGCATTGTCCGGCAAGGGAATTGGCTCCCCCGTTGCCGCCAGTGTATTGTTGAACTTTGAAAACAGCACAGGCACTTCCGGTACAGCCATCCCCGTCTCCCGTGCGTGGCGTTTGTAATTCAGCCCGATGCAAATAAGTTTTTCCGGAGTCCCCACACAGGGCCCGGGCTGCAAATCCTGTTCATCTAAAAGCCAGTTAGCCGCAGGCTGTTTCACCAAATCCCGCAAAGCCTTCATCGCCTCTGCCCCGCCGCGAATGGCCGCGCCCATCGTGACCGGAAACCCTTCATGTCCATCGGAAGCCTGAGCGACATCTATCACACCCGCTTCCGTGCGAATACCTAATTGCAGAGTGTTGTCACGGTGAAAGGTCAAAAGTTTCATTTAATCGTCCTTTGATTTATCTGCAGATCTTTTTGTCTGCCAAATATGTGGGATTTGCGTCACTCAAACTATCTTGTGCTCTCATTTGTTTTCCCTTTATCACGACGATGCCATTCATCTTTAAAAAGGTTAAAATGCGCTTCAATCTGGGGATGCTCACTGAACACAGATTCGTTGAGTTCAACTCCAAGGCCCGGAGCAGTGGGCAGGGAAAAATAACCATCAACAACTTCCGGCACACCTGGAGCCGCCTGTTTAACCCACGAATCCGCGAAGTCGTTAAAGTGCTCTTGAATCATAAAATTCGGTGTACAAGCCGCCACATGCAATGCCGCCGCTGTGCTGACTGGGCCACCCACATTATGAGGTGCAATCAGAACATTATAGACTTCGGCCCAAGCTGCCAGTCGACGGGTGAGCGTTAGCCCGCCAAAGTGAGTAATATCAGGCTGAACAATGTCAACCGCATATAGGTCAAACAGCGGGCGAAACTCGTTCATAGTATGCAAGCGTTCTCCAACGGCAATCGGAATGGAAACCCGTTCTGCAACCCGCTTTAGTTCGGACAAATTTTCGGGTGGGACAAGCTCCTCGATCCATGCCAGGCGGAATTTTTCCAGTTTGTTTGCCATTAGAATGGCCGTGGCCGGGTTAAAGCGACCGTGCATTTCCAGCATAATGTCGCGCTCCGGCCCAATGGCATCCCGAACAGCGGCGACCAAATCCACCGCACGCGCCTGCTCATCCCACGTGAGTTCATAACGCCCTGCTCCAAAGGGATCGAGCTTAAGCGCCAGATAGCCAAGTTCCACCACACCCAGTGCGGCTTCATGGAACATTTGCGGCGTGCGTTCCACTGTATACCAGCCATTGGCATACGCCTTGATGCGATCTCGAACCGCGCCACCCATCAAGCGGTAACAAGGAAGGCCGAGGGATTTCCCCATAATATCCCAGCAAGCCAGTTCAATAATCGAAACTGCAGACATGGTGATTTCACCCACGCGTCCGAAGTCGCCGATAATCATCTTTGAGACAAGGTCCTCGATATCAAACGGATCATGCCCGATGACATAGCGCGGCATAGCCTCACTGAGGTAACCCAACAGCGCATTGGTACGGTTGGCAAGACGAACTTCACCCAAACCATAAAGTCCGCTATCCGTTTCCACCTTGACGAAGGTTAGATTTCGCCAGGGAGTTCCCAGCACAAGAGGGGTCACTGCGGTAATTTTCATCGAAGTCACTCCTTAGGCGTAAGCCAGAATTTAGATATGGGGGCTCCATGCAATAGCTTTTCGTAGCAGGCTGTGCCATTTTCTAACGGTTCAATTTGTGTCCATGCGTCCTCAAGAGTGATGCGCTTTTGAGCAAGCGCCTGGAGAGCTTTGTCGAAATCTATGGGTGTATATGCAAACGATCCATAGGTTGCAACTTCCCGACGTATGAAGTCGTTCACGGGCAAGACTGTATCTGACTCGTGAAGGCCGATCCAGACAATACGCCCGCCTGATCGCGCGACACGAGCACATCCTTGCCGTGTCGCCGAGGCGCCAACAGCATCAACCACAATATCTACTGGTTGGGATGCGAGCGACTCGAATGTCCCCGGAACGGCTCCCAATTTCTCCGCCATCGCCAGGCGCTCCGCATTTAAGTCAATGCAATATACCCGCTTTATCCCTCGATCTGCCAGTGCCTGAATGACCATGAGTCCTATTGGACCCGCCCCAACCACGAGACCTTGTTCGTCAGGTGCTGGCATGGCGAGAGCTGCTGCATGAATAGCACACGCCGCAGGTTCAACCGCTGCAGCCAGAGTGAGCGGGAGTTCAGGCGGGATCAGAAATAGGGCATCGGCACGTATCGCTACAAATTCCGCATTGCTTCCCGGCAAGTGGGCGCCCAACAATTTA
>DATDOR010000218.1:0-4458 GCA_035293165.1 Anaerolineales bacterium
CAATCCACCAGACACCGTTGCAGTAGTCAATTCAGCACTGTCAAGGTTGTAGATCGTGGGAGCCAGTGTGTACAGGTAAAGGATGAAAGGCATGAGAAAGGCAAAGACCGAGCGCCATGCACCTGAAGCTTGCCAGAAGTGCACAAGGTGAGAGAATTTCCTCTGAGAAGAAACCACACTTGCGAATTGGACAGAAGACGTGCTGGAAATACGTTTGAACGGTTGGTTGTAATTCATTTATCGGTAGGGTTTCATACTTTATAGGCTTCTTAATAAGTTTCAATGTGGTTGTCGCACCTCCGTAAAAAAAGTTATGGTTTTGAGGAAAAATCCATAAAATTAATCCGATCTGGCTTTTGCAACGTATATATGTAACTTAACAAGATCATCTGTAACTGCTCAGGCTAAGACAGAGGTCTCTCCGAAAAAAAGGTGTGTGTGGGGGTGGACACCCCACGCACACCCTTTTCGGTCATTTCTATTCTGGGCCGAGTAGTTACTTTCATCTACAAGTTGTGATTTTGGACAGGGTGTCAACAATAGCCTAATGATCTTTCCAAAACAAAAACGAGTGCTGTATCAAGCAGCACTCGTCTTCAAAACCACCAGGTAAAAACCCTTTATGGGCTGGTTTGTAATACGACCTTCCCGGTTGGCTGCTCGCTATCCTCCTCCGGTTCAATTGTTACCCATATTCGAGTATACGTATGCAATGGGAACGATGCATAAATCACCTTTGCGCCGTAGCCATTGTCATGCACGTCCAACACACCCCCACTATCTATTTGGTCTACGCGGCTCAACCAAACCTGGTAATACTGCCTCTCACCGGCAGGCGGAAGAGAGTCCACGATCACTGTTCCAAAATCCCCCTGAGGGTCCATGACCACAAGCCCCGTTGAGTTGGTTTCCACGTTTACCGAATAAAGTGGGTGGACGATCATGTTTGTATCCGTGATTTCTCCGCGCAAGGTGTTCACTTGCTGCCAGAGCAGGATATTGCTAACTGCAAGGACCAGAATCAGGCTCACTACAGCCAGGGCACTAATCCGCCACATTTGCAGCCGTTGCCATAAAGAAGGGCCGGAAACTGGTGCTGGAAATGTCTTTTCTTGCTGGTAGGGGTGTTGAACTGACTCAAGCAACCGCGCCCGTAGGGAGGTTGGCGGGGCGGTCTGGGGAATTACCGATGATAATTCCGCGGCAACATCCTTAAAGGCGCGCAATTCGTCCTGGCAAGCCGTACAGCCTGCCAGATGTTGGCGCACATAGTTCTCCTCCTCCTGATCTAAGGAGTCTAATGCAAAGGTAGGAATTAAATCGAGCACATGCTCATTCGTATTCATCACGACTGCTCCCAAATACATTTACGCATAACGGAATCAGTTGGATTGCTCATGAGAAAATTCTCCGGCCAGATTTTGCCGCATTTTTTGCATCGCCAACCGAATCCGTGTCTTCACGGTTCCTAAGGGTAGAGACAACGTCGCTGAAATTTCGGACTGACTGTAACCGCCAAAGTAAGCCATTACCAACACTTTGCGCTGTTCGGGGGGTAATTCGGCAAGTGCATCCCGGACGCGTGCATTTTGCACGCGTCCATCCACGGCATCCTCCAGATTATCCTCTGAAGCGTGCAGAATCTCCTCGAGAAGGACGAGCGACGGGCGTGCCCTGCGGCGGCGAAGTTCGTCAATGGTTCGATTGCGGGCAATAGTGACCAGCCAGGTCTTGACCCTGGCCTGTTCGGGCCGGTAGGTCGCTGCCTGTTCCCAAATGCGCGTGAAGGCGTCCTGGGTGATCTCTTCGGCTGCGCCCTGATCTCCCACCATGTAGAATGCCAGGCTGAATACGAGCCGGTTGTAACGGTCATAGAGTTCTGCCAGGGCATCCGTATGTTTCCGGGCGATTAAGCGAATCAGCGCTTCATCTTGTAAGGATGAAATCTTCACGAGTGGCCTCAAACGATAGTTTTTTCGAAGGCGATTTGCCTTCCCACCTCCATTGTATTACAAATCTGCCCGACTCAACCTGAATAATGGATGGTTCTTTGGGAATCGGCGGGGAGGCAACCACGGCAAATCCCAAAGAGCCAGTTATTTTGATTAATGAAAATCTGGGAAGGAACGCCGTTCCTAACTTCCCCCGGCCTAGGCGACACCTCACTTTGTCGTTCATCTTCAAACAAATCCCCCAACACATCATCCAACCCAAAAAACAACGGCGAGCGGTGGACGGAGGCAGCGGCGAGGTCAATGCCTGCTACGGGGAAGACGCCGGGGAGGACTTCGTCCGGGTGGAGGGCGGCGTAGTAATTGAGGCCATCAGCATAGCCCTGGAGGACCGCGCGGGTTTCGGGGGTGAGGTCCGTTTCGTATTGCGCGTTGACCACATCCCAAATGTGGAGCAATTGCACCATGTAGTCGTTAGGCGCGGCATCCGGGCCGTAGACGGTGGCGAGTTCCCCGCGCGCGGCAAGGGTGATCTGCTGGATGGTGAGGAAGTCGTCTTCCGCGTGGGCGTAGGCGAGGCCAAAGGCGGCGTCCGCGTCGGTGACGCCGAAGACATGGGGCACGCCCCATTCATCCCGCAGGATGCGGACGTCGTATTGTTCCCCGAGGGGGAGGAGGGCAATCAAGTCCGGGACGGGGCGGGGGTTGAAGATGTAGGCAGTGAGGGTGAGGAGAAGGAGGGAAAAGGTGAGGAAAAAGGCGCGGAGGGTGGAGCGGGGGGTTTGGGGCATGGAGGGGATTTTATCATTGATCTCAGGTTGAGTTCCGCATGATCAATACTTTATCCACCCGGCGCGCATCCATATCCACTACTTCAAACGTATAACCACCCCATTCGAATTTTTCTCCGGTCGAGGGCACTTTGCCAAGATGAGAAAATATAAAGCCTCCAACAGTATGGTAGTAACCAGTCTCCTCGCCGGGCAGTTCTTCTTCAATATCAAGAACTTCTTTGAGTTTGTCAATCAGGCACAATCCATCCACCAGCAGAGAACCATCCTCGCGTTCCACGATCTCCTGCTGTTCGACCAATCCAAATTGGGGCACATAACCAACAATATCTTCCAGAATATCATTGTGGGTGACAATCCCCTCGACCCCCCCATATTCATTCACGACCAAAGCCAGAAAGGCCTTTCTTTTTTTGAACAACTCTAAAACCTTTAAGGCTGGGAGTTGCTCCAGTACATAGAGAGGGCCGCGGGAGATGGCTTTTAGATCGAAGGGCTGACTTTCTAAACTCTTAATTAACAAATCTTTGGCATAGATGATCCCTACTACGTCATCTAAACTGGTTTCAGCTAACGGGAAGCGCGAATATTCGCTGTTGATTACCTTCTGTTTGATTTCCTCAATAGTGTCGTCCAATGCCAGCCAAACCACCTGGGAACGGGGCGTCATGAGTTCACCGACTCTGCGCTCGCCCAGACGCATCACTCCTTCAAGCATATCCTGCTCGGTTTCATCAAACACACCGATTTGCGTTCCCTGGGCAATTAGGACCTTGATTTCATCTTCCGTCACTGGCGGTTCACTCGAGGGGCGGATGCGGAGGAGCCGGAGCATAAGTTCTGTCGAAAAACTTAACACTCGCACAAACGGAGAAATGATAGGGGTCAGCACCCGTAAAGGTGCGGCAATTGATATGGCGATCCGTTCGGGATTATTCAGGGCAATCCGTTTGGGCACCAGTTCGCCGATTACCAGCGAAAAATAGGTGATCCCGATGACGACTATCACCACACTGATGGCTTCGCTGTATCGGCTTAGGGCAGGGACATTCACTAAAGAGCTTTCGATTTCTTCGGCAATGGTGGCACCGCCAAATGCCCCAGCCAAGATGCCTACCAGGGTAATGCCCACTTGTACCATGGAAAGAAAATCTGTGGGGTTGTTTGCCAGATTTAAGGCCGCCTGTGCGTTGGAACTCCCCTCGTCGGCCCGCTGTTGAAGGCGGGCTTTCCTTGAAGCGACCAGCGCCATTTCAGACATGGCAAAAATTCCATTGAGAAGAAGCAAGAATAAAATAATGAAAATTTCCAGAAGGGGATTATTCAATTTGGCCTCTTAAGTGCAGCATGTAAGTTTATTCCCACTGTATCCAAATTTAGAGATTTATGCAAGAGATCACGAAGTAATGGCGTCCGCGCTGGTGACGCCAAAGACGTGTGGCACACCCCATTCATCCCGCAGGATGCGGACGTCGTATTGTTCCCCGAGGGGGAGGAGGGTAATCAAGTCCGGGACGGGGCGGGGGTTGAAGATGTAGGCAGTGAGGGCGAGGAGAAGGAGGGAAAGGGTGAGGAAAAAGGCGCGGAGGGTGGAGCGGGGGGTTTGGGGCATGGAGGGGATTTTATCATTGTCCCCCTATTCTGATGGCATCCATTTGCAGCGACTGGTTGGGTTGCCCGGCCTTCTAGCCGTCACAGACCGTCAGTCCTGCCGC
>DATDOR010000219.1:0-5969 GCA_035293165.1 Anaerolineales bacterium
TCGTTCGAGCCGGTGTCTTATCCGTAAAGGAAACTGAGTTTGTCGAAGCCTCACGCGCGTTGGGGGCCAGCCATTTTTCCATTTTGTTTAAACGAATTCTACCGAATGCACTTCCCCCTTTGATCGTTCAGGGGACTTTGGGGATTGGCACAGCTATTCTGGATACGGCCGCCCTGTCCTTTATCGGGCTGGGAGCGCAAGAGCCAACCCCCGAATGGGGAACGATGTTGGGCCGAGAGCGTAACCAGGTCTTCAGCGCCCCACATCTTGTCTTCTTTCCTGGCATCGCCATCATGATTACCGTTCTCGGCTTCAACCTGCTTGGAGATGGCTTGCGCGATGCCCTGGATCCACGTCTATCCCAGGCTGGCCGTTCTTAATAGACACAGGGTTTGACATTCTTCATGGCTAAAGCTAAAATCATAAACGTATTCCGCATTATTCTGGAGAAAATATGAGTGCCTGGCCAGGAAAATACGTCATCGGACTTACGGGCAATATCGCCACTGGGAAAAGCGTGATCCGCCGCATGTTGGAGCATTTAGGAGCCTATGGAATTGATGCGGATGCTTTGTCTCACCGGGCAATGGCGAAAGGCGCACCAGGGTATGATCCGGTTGTCCAGCATTTTGGGCAATGGATTTTGAGGCCAGATGGGCAGATTGGTCGCACAAAATTAGGGCGTATTGCGTTTGCCGATCCCGATGCCCTCAAACAACTCGAAACTATCATCCACCCATTTGTCCGGCAAGCCATTGACGTGCTGATCCGGCGTTCTACCCAACCGGTAATTGTCATCGAAGCAATTAAACTCCTTGAAGGGGGACTGTCAAATCTTTGTGACAGCATTTGGGTCGCTCAAGCCTCACCAGAGACTCAATATACCCGTCTGTTGCAAAAGCGTGGATTTTCCGAAGCGGACGCCCGTGTGCGGATTACTTCTCAAAGTCCACAAGCAGAGAAAGTTGCTGCTGCCGATGTGGTGATTAATAACAATGGCTCCTTTGAAGCCGCTTGGCAGAAGGTGGTGGCGGCCTGGAACGCGATCGCGCCCGCGGCCCCCGAACCCACCCCAGCTGAACCCGAAAAGATCGAACCGGGCCAGTTGGTCGTACGACGTGCGGGACCAAAGCAGGCGGACGAGATCGCATCTTTCATCACCCGTTTCAACAAAGAAAAAAAACAGGTCACTCGCGCAGATGTTATGGCAGCTTTCGGCGAAAAAGCCTTTATGGTTATGTATCAGGATAGACAAATGGTTGGGCTGGTCGGATGGCAGGTTGAAAACCTGGTGGCTCGCGTTGTGGATTTTTATCTCAACCCACGATTGTCTTTGGCGGATGCGGCCCCCGGACTGATGGCCGAAGTTGAAAAAGCTTCACGTGAACTTCAAAGTGAGGCGGCCCTGTTATTCCTCCCCGTTGAAATTGCCCGCCATGATGGTGTTTGGAAATCTTTGGGTTACGAAAGACGAGATACCGAGAGTTTGGGGGTGCGTGCATGGGAAGAGGCAGCAAACGAGTCTTATGTAGATGGCTCTGAAATGCTATTTAAACAATTGCGCGTGGACCGTGTCCTGCGGCCAATTTAAATCTACCGCGCGTTTCGGGGGAAAGGAGGCATCACTTATTGTCCGAATTTATAGATAATCTGGTTTTTATTCTGGAACGCTTGAACTGGTTGAGCATGGTGGACATTTTGCTCGTCATGTTCATCATCTTTGGCATTTTTTTGCTTTTGCGTGATACCCAGGCATTGACCCTGCTCAGAGGGGTGATTTTATTGTTGATCTTGTTGGGGCTTCTTACTAGTTTTGATGTCTTGCCCGCCTTTTCCTGGTTGGTGCAAGCCACACTTCCAGCCCTCTTGCTGGCGGTTCCAGTGATCTTTGCCCCAGAAATTCGCCGGGCATTGGAGCGTTTGGGGCGTGCGAGTACGCTGGTCTCAGGCGGAACGAACGGGCAAGGAATTCAGGATGCCATCTCCAGCATCGTAGGTGCATCGGCCAAACTTTCCGCAAAACGACATGGCGCACTGATTGTCCTGCAACGTCTGGATGGGTTGCAAGAATACATCGAAACCGGCATTTTATTGAACGCTGAGTTAAGCGAAAAATTGCTGATGCAAATCTTTTATCCCAGCACCCCTCTGCATGATGGTGCGGTGATTGTCTCTGGGAATCAAGTAGCGGCGGCGGCTTGTGTGATGCCCCTGGCCTTTGGGGATATTCAGTCACAATCTCCTGGCCGGCAGTTGGGATTACGTCACCGGGCAGCCATTGGGATTTCGCAAAATACCGATGCAATCGCTGTGGTGGTTTCTGAAGAAACTGGCGCAATTTCTGTCGCCTCTGGCGGCAAAATCATTCGCCGTTTGGACTCGGACCGGCTTGAAAACGTTCTAACCGCCTTCTATCGGCCCACGCAACCCAATAAGCGATTTAGCGGCCTGTTAAGCCGACTTTTCCGCCGGGAAAAACCTACTAGAGGATCATCGTGATCTGGTCGTTTTTCCGCTGGCTTGCCAAATACCTGGGAACATTTTTAACCGCTTTCGTCCTGGCACTGATCGTTTGGGTCTTAGCGGTAATCAATGCTGACCCCAACATTTCCTGTCCTGCGCCCACTTCAATTCCGTTAGACGTCATTGGGCAAGATACCAGCCTGCTCCTAATTGGAGGTATTCCCGAAAATGTTGAAATTCAATTGCGCGCGCCCCGCACCGTTTGTGAACGCCTCGCGCGCGAGTCTGGCGCTGTTTTGGCTTCTATTGACCTTTCTACTTTGCGAGAAGGCGATCACACGCTGGAAGTGAAACCACAGATTTCAGAGGAATACCGTCCAGTAAGAATTATCGAAACCTCACCCAACCAGGTCAGCTTCACCCTGGAAGCCTTTGAAGTGCGGATCATCCCTTTGCGCTTTGATATTACTGGGGAACCTGCGCCCGGTTTTACAAAGGGGGCCACCATCGTCAGTGACAGCCGTGTTACCATCTCCGGGCGAAGGTCCCTGGTAGATCAAGTAGATGAAGCTGTCATTATCCTGGACATGACAGATGCTCAGGCAGATATAGAGGCAAACCGTCCCATTGTTCTGCTTGATGCGGGTGGTACGCCTATCAGCGATTTAACCATAGAACCAGTAACCGTCACTATTCAGCAACTGATTGAACGTCCCAGCACCTACCGGGAAGTAACCGTCAAAGTCGTCACGACCGGCCAACCAGCTGATGGCTACCGGCTGACGAATATTACCGCTTTCCCACAAGTCGTTACTGTTTTTTCATCCAATCCCCAATTAGTGCGTGAAATGCCGGGCTTTGTCGAGACCAATCCGATTAGCTTAACCAGCGTAACAAACGACATCGAGCGACGAGTTTCCCTGGTTCTGCCGGAGGGGGTTTCCGTTGCCGGAGAGCAAAGCGTCCTCGTACAGATCAGCATCGCCGCGCTCGAATCCAGCCAGCCTCTCTCATTAAACCTGGAAGTAATCGGTTTATCCCCCGGCTTGCAGGTGGTATTGGCCCCCGAATCGGTAGACCTGATCATCTCCGGCCCTCTCCCCATTTTAGACGCGCTCCAACCTGGGGATATACGCGTCTTTCTGGATTTGACCGATCTCGAACCGGGCCAATATGCGATTGAACCCCGCGTAGAAATCCTTCCTCCGAATTTGATTGCCGACTCGGTTTTGCCCGCAACTATCGAGGTCACCATTAGCCTCCTTCCCTCCCTGACGCCCACGCCCACCGTGGACCCAAACGCGACGCCCACATCTGAAATCCCTTCACCTACCCCCACTCCCATCGTGACCCCAGCCCCAACCCCATAACTTCGGTAGAGTGGACAGGTGAATCATTCGTTCACTGATCATCCCATCAACCATGCTCAAACCCCTCATCGCTCTCGTTGGACGCCCCAATGTGGGCAAAAGCACCCTTTTCAATCGTCTCATCGGCGAACGCCTTGCAGTTGTGGACGACATTCCCGGAACCACCCGCGACCGTCTCGTCGCTGAAGCGGAATGGACCGGCGTCACCTTCGACGTTGTGGACACCGGCGGGATTGACCCCAGCGAAGTCCGCGTCGGGGAAGGGCGGCAGCCTCTTTCTATCGGTTCCGCAGACTTCATCGAACAAATCCGCAACCAGGCCGAAATCGCCATCCATGAAGCCGATGCGATCATTCTGGTTACAGATGTAGAAAGTGGCGTCACCCCTGCCGACCGAGAAGTCGCACAAATCCTGCGCCGCCACCAGACCGAACGCGATGGGCAGCCTTACCCGCCCATCTTGCTCGCTGTCAACAAATGTGACAGTGTGGCTCGCGACGCAGACGCCTATGTGTTTTACGAACTGGGTCTCGGCGACCCTCATCCTGTCTCCGCCCAGCATGGCACCGGGACAGGCGACCTGCTTGACGCGCTGCTCGCCGTCCTGCCCGGTTATCCCGCCGAGGAAGAAGACGATGACTCGGTCAAAATCGCCATTGTCGGCAAACCCAATACTGGAAAATCTACTTTGCTCAACCGGTTGGTAGGCAAAGAACGGGCCATTGTCAGCCCTATTCCCGGCACGACCCGCGACGCCGTTGACAGTCACCTGGAATTTGATGACATCCCGATCACGCTCATTGACACGGCCGGAATTCGCAAACGTGGCAAGATCGAACCGGGTGTCGAAAAATACAGTGTCCTGCGTGCCCACCGCGCCATCCAACGCGCCGATGTTGTCTTGTTAGTCGTAGATGCTGAGGCAGGGATCACCGCTCAGGATACGCATATCGCCGGGTTCATTCAGGATGCCTGGAAAAGTGCTGTCATCATTGTCAACAAATGGGACGCCATTAAAAAAGACACCTATACCATGGACGGCTTCACCAGACATGTCCGCCAACAGCTTAACTTTTTCGATTACGTGCCCGTGTTATACATCTCCGCCATGACCGGCCAGCGTGCCGCACAGGTCTTGCCCAAAGCCCTGGAAGTAAATGAGCAGCGCTTGCGCCGCGTTGCCACCTCCACCATCAACCAGGTTTTACGGGACGCCCAGGATCGTCACGCTGCGCCTTCCAAAGGCACACGCCAGCTCAAATTTTATTACGGCACACAGGTTCGCACCGCTCCGCCAACGTTTATGCTTTTCTGCAATGACCCCAGCCTCGCGCATTTTACCTACATCCGCTTCCTGGAAAACCGCTTCCGCGAAAAATTCACCTTCCTGGGTACGCCGATAAGGTTTGTGCTCAAAGCGCGCAGAGAAGACTGATATAATTTTGAAAGTTGAAATGGAAATTCCTTCGGACGCGGAACTGCAAGCGATTATTCACCGGGTTGTATCCCGTAACCTGATGGGGAGGGGGGAGCAGATCCCGCGCGGGGTAACAACTCCGATTACAACCCCTGCGACTCCCCTACCTGAGCCGGTTTCCGCTCCAGTACCTGCCACGTCTGTTACAGGTTCGCCTGCCCGAAGGCAGATGGTTGCATTGGGGGCTGATCACGGTGGGTTTCCCCTCAAAGAAACCCTCAAAAAACATCTGGAAGAAAAAGGTTATACGGTAGTGGACTGTGGTACACACAGCACGGATGCCGTAGACTACCCTGATTTTGCCCGCGCGGTGGCCGTTCTCGTAGGGGAAGGCAAAGCGTGGCGGGGCATCATGATTGACGGTGCCGGGATTGGCTCGTGCATGGCGGCCAACAAAATCCCTGGCGTGCGCGCTTCTATGTGCTACGACCACGCGTCGGCAAACAATGCCCGCGAGCACAACGACGCCAACGTGTTGACCCTCGGAGCAGGGCTGCTCGGTACCAATTTGGCTAAACAAATCGTGGACACCTGGTTGACCACTCCCTTTGCAGGAGGGCGTCACGCCAAACGAGTCGATAAAATTATTGCTTTAGATAGATAGCTCAAGGCGAAAAACTATGCCTGATCCCCAAACCGTCGAAAAAATCGTTGAAATC
>DATDOR010000220.1:0-2522 GCA_035293165.1 Anaerolineales bacterium
GAAAAAGCCACGTTGCAGAAATATTGCTCCGGGTGCCACTCCTGGCAGCAGATTTTCAGGAATCGGTTTGACGAACACGGTTGGAGTCTGATCGTGGACCGCATGATGCATTTTAGCGGCACCGCGATTGCAGTTCGCAACCGGGCGATGTCGGAACCGGACCCCGAATACACGTTGCTCGTCAAATGGTTCTCCCGGGTCCGCGGTCCGGATTCGCAGGATGCGCCGCGCCGCGTCTTCCCGCGCCCCCGCGGCGAATCCACCAGGGTCATCGTCACTGAATTCGAATTGCCGCGACAGTTGCTCGCTCTCCACGATGCTGCCATTGATGCGGAGGGCAACATTTGGTATACGAGCCATAAGACCCGTTACGTCGGCAAAATGGACCCCAAGACGGGAATCTTCACCGAATACACGCTTCCTTTGACCCCCGGCGTCATGCCAGGAACGCACCACGCTAAAGTGGACAAGAATGGGATCGTCTGGATCTCGGAAAACTGGGCGCATCAGCTCGCTCGCCTGGACCCGAAGACCGGAGAGGTCAGCCAGGTCCGCATCGAGAGTACGGTTCCCCTGAATGCACCCAGCTTCGGAAATTTCACCCTGGACGCGGAGGGCTTCTTGTGGGATGCCCGCGCCAACCGCGTTACCAAGCGCGATCCGTTGACGGGCAAGATCTTGAAGGAGTGGCCGCTGCAGACGACGCAAAGCTACGACAACCTCATTTCCTACGACGGGAGGTATTGGGGAGGCAGCGGGCCGGCGCAGTGGGGCAATACAGTTGAGATACTGGACATTCAGACCGGAAAATGGCTGAATCTGAACAGCGGCGCGCACATGATGACCGCGAAACGCGGCGGCTTTGATCCCTTCGGAAATACTTGGTGGGGCGGCGGGGATGGCGCTCTCATCGAGCTCAATGCGAAGGCAGGCCGTATTGAAGAACATTGGCCCCCAACTGCCCCGCACCCCTACACCGATTTCTACGAAGCCATGCCCGACAAAAATGGCGAGGTGTGGGCAGGCGTGCTGCACGGCCGGCAGATGCTTCGGTTCGATCCCAAAACCGAGCGCTGGCGCGTCTATCAAATGCCGGAACCTTACGCCTATAACCGGCGAACCGTCATTGACTCTTCCACCAAACCGGTAACGGTCTGGTATGTGGACTACAATAACTACCTCGTCCGGGTGCAACCGCTGGACTGAGGACGCAGTGGGGAGCGTAGGGGGCGTTAATACGTGGTGGCGGTGCGTCGCATTTCTCACCCGGCGAGGCCGTAAGCAAGTTGCGCCCGAAAATCCCCGAAGGGGATTCACACGAATAGCCGGGGGCAACGCCCCCGGGAACCAAACATCTCCCCCGAAACATGCCGACCCCGAAGGGGTCGTACCAATTTCGCCTGGCTCTCAGTCCGACCCTTTCCGGGTCGGGACGGAAATACAACTTGTTCCGGGGGCGTTGCCCCCGGCTATTCACCTTTTGCCCTTTCAGGGCAACAGAAACGAATCCCCGACATCTGTTGCTGGGGAGAAATCCGGGTTAGCTGGAAACCTTGCGAGCTGCTTTTGTGCCGCCTTTGCGACGACGACGGTCCATGTCCTGGAGAAGTTCTCGTAAGGTTACGAATTCGCCGCGCGCAATCTCAGCCTCGCCTTTGCGGATGGCGGCCAGCTCAGCCTTGGTCGGCTTGTAGGTGGGTGACGGCACTGCTGTGATGGTGATGGTGCGATGGGACACCTTAAACTTGACGCGGTCGCCTTGCTTGATGCCCGCCTGGCGTTGCACGCTCGCCGGCACCACCAATTCAGCCTCGGATTTAACAGTAGTGGTCATACGAAGGAAACCAAATCTTGTAATCACGAGCGCCTCATCGGCTCGCAGAGTCAGCATAGCAGGAATCCGGCGGTCTGTGAAGGAACGTCACGAAAGGTGGTGGGAGCAACTCCTGCGCTTTTTTTGAAAAATCGTCTGACGAAAATCGTAGAGTTCTCGCTGACCCCGCTCTCCCCAAAGAAAAAATAGCGCTTGACACGCTCCGGCGTGCTATAATGGCTTCGGTGCATGTAAGGGCCTAGAGCCCGAGAAATAGCCTATCAATAACTCTTCGGATAACGTTTCCTCTAAAAAATAAGCACCGGGTTTTGGTTACTGCGCGGACGATTTTTCCGAGGATAAGTAGCCGTGAGTAGCCACCTGGATTGGCCTAATGAGAGTCGAAAACACCATCGTCAACCGGTATGAACAGGAGGAGAATCAAAATGCGTGAATTGCAAGCCTGTCATGGAACCCCAGTTGTGATTATCCCGTGGATTTGTAGATGCGGAACCAAACTCGTCGCAGACGTTGAGTATTACAGAGGGTTCTGTTGTGGATACCAAGCCATATCCTGCCCGACTTGTGGCCTCGAAACAGAGCTACCCTCACGGCCTCTGCGTCTTTCTTATTTCGCGGAGAACCGTTGGAAGACCTTGCCCGCAGTGCAGTAAAAGGGCTTCGCACCAGGCATTTCTGGTCCGCAGGA
>DATDOR010000221.1:0-6629 GCA_035293165.1 Anaerolineales bacterium
GTCCGCGCTGTCATATTCCCAGCCCAGCGCGGACTTGTACGGGAATGCTTCGGGTTTGATGAAGTTTTTCATGCGGATTTCGGCGGGGTCCATGCCAATATCGTGGGCAAAGACATCGGTCATCTGCTCAATCGCGTGAACGGCCTCGGTGACACGGAACGAACAGCGATAGGCAATCCCGCCTGGCGGTTTGTTCGTATATACACCATCTACTTCGACGAACGCACTTTTGAAGTCGTACGAGCCGGTGCAAATGTGGAACAACCCGGCAGGCATCTTCGAGGGTTGCGCGGCGGCGTCGGTGTACCCGTGGTCGGCGATGGTTTTAAAGCGGAGGGAGGTCAGCGTACCATCTTTCATCCCGGCGAGTTCGGCGGTAATGTGGTAGTCGCGCCCAAACGAGTCGGCGGCCAGGTTCTCCGTGCGGTCTTCGATCCATTTGACGGGGGCACCGGTCACGATGGAGGCGGCAACGGCGATCACGTATCCGGGATACGCGGGGACTTTCCCGCCAAACCCTCCCCCGATGTCCGGGGAGACGATGCGGATTTTTTCTTCAGACAGGCCCAAATGCCCGGTAATCAGCGCGACGACGGTACGGATCGCGTGGGGAGCCTGGGTGGTCATATACAGCGTGAGGTGCGTATTGATGGCATCCCATTGGGCGACGCATCCGCAGGTTTCGATGGACGAGACGTGGATGCGGGGGATGTAAATGTCTTCTTTGACGGTGATTTCGGCGTTGGCAAAATCCTGATCGGCCTTCGCTTTGTCGCCCCATTCCCAGTGCCAGATGTGGTTGCTTTCTTTGTCATCGCGGACTTTGGTTGCCCCGGGTTCAAGGGCTTTGAAGGGGTCAATGACGACCGGGAGGGGTTCGTAATCCACTTCGACGGCAGCCACCCCGTCGGCAGCAGTGTAGCGATCCGTTGCGAGGACGGCAGCCACTTCCTGGTATTGATATTTGACCGTGTCAATAGGGAGCACCATTTGGGTGTCGCTCATTAACGTGGGCATATTGTGGACGTTGTATTTTTGGAGGAGAGGGCCATCAATCACTGCCAGCACGCCGGGGGTGGCCATTGCTTTTTCGGTCTTGATGCTTTTGATTTTTGCGTGGGCGTAGGGACTGCGAACGATGTCCAAATGCAACATCCCCGGCAGTTTGAAATCGTCAATATAGTTGCCCTTGCCCTGGATAAAGCGCGCGTCTTCGACGCGTTTTCGACTGTGTCCTAAACCTTGTACTTCAGCCATTTTGAACTCCTTAGGGTGCATTTCGCTGGTCGAGTAGACGAATGAGTTCAGCTTTGTGAACTTATTCGGCGTATCGAGACCAAGAAATGTGCTATTGAACTGCACCGCTTGATTTCGATACGGGCGACAAAAAGCGTGTCGCCCTACTCAATCTGCGCTTATCTATTCAGCCATCTTCTCCGCGGCGTATTGGATCGCTTTGACGATGTTGGTGTAGCCCGTGCAGCGGCACAGGTTGCCGGAAATGCCCCAGCGGATTTCATCTTCGGTGGGGTGGGGATTTTGCTCCAGCAGGGCGGCGGAGGTCATCATCATGCCGGGGGTGCAAAAGCCGCACTGGAGGCCGTGTTTCTCGTGGAAACCTTCCTGAATGGGGTGCAGTTTCCCGTTCGTGGCGAGACCTTCCACCGTGCGAACCTCGGCCCCGTCAGCCTGGACGGTGAAGACGGTGCAGGATTTGACGGGTTTGCCATTGAACAGCACCGTACAGGCCCCGCACGAGGTGGTGTCGCAGCCGATGTGGGTGCCGGTCATGTTCAGGTTCTCGCGCAGGAAGTGAACGAGCAAGAGCCGGGATTCGACATCAGCTTCGTGGGGCTTGCCATTGATCGTGACTGTGATGTGATGGGTGCTCATGTCAGCCTCCTTTCGCGCGTTCGACAGCTTTGCGGAGCGCCCGAATAGTGTATGTTTTGACGAGAGAGCGCTTGTAGTCTTCGGAGCCGCGGTAGTCGGGGTTGGGTTCGGCAGCGTCGGCGGCGAGTTGGGCCGCGTGGCGGATGTTGTCGCTGGAAGGTGCTTTGCCTCGCAGGTAATTTTCGGCGGCGACGGCTTTTATCGGGGTGAGGCCGACGTTCGTCAGGCCGATCCCGGCAGAGGCAATGTTTCCAGCGGCGTCCAGTTGAACTTGCACAGCAACAGCAACCGTGGCAAAGTCACCGACTTTGCGTTCCAGCTTTAAATAAGCCCCCCCGCTTCGGGGACTCCCGCTTCGGGGACTCCCGCTCCGGGGTTGGGACGCGGGGATGCGGATTTCGGTCAGGATTTCGTTGGGGGCGAGGGAAGATTCAAACAAACTGACGAAGAATTCTTCGATGGGGATGACGCGCTCCCCGCCCGGCCCGGTGGCGACGACCTGCGCCCCGTAGGCGATCATGGTGGCGGGGTGGTCGTTCGCGGGGTCGGCGTGGGCGAGATTCCCGCCAACAGTCGCCATGTTCCGCACGAGCGGGTCGGCGATCACGCGGGCGGTGTCGGCGAGGAGGGGATATTTTTCGTGGACAATGGGGGACTGGTCAACGGTGGACTCGCGGGTCATCGCGCCAATTTTCAACCAGCCATTCTCTTCGCTGATGTAGGACAGACCATCGATGCGGTTGATGTCCACCAGCACAGCAGGCGAGGCCAGCCGGAATCGCATCATCGGGATCAGACTCTGGCCGCCCGCAAGAATTTTTGCATGTTCATTTTGCCCCAGGAGCGCCACGGCTTCGGAAAGCGTTTGCGGTGCTATGTAATCAAAGGTGGGTGGGATCATAGGTTACTCCTGAAAATTTATAAATAAAAACTGCTAGCGGAATAATTGACCGTAACACCTCCTAATGATTAAGTTTTCAAGAAAATGGGGAATTAAAAGTAGGTCAACAGAAGCGCGAGGACAGGCCTGACTGGGCGGAGCCCAAGCGTTCCAAGCACTATTTTTCATTTTGCCGTCACATTGCATACAAGCATACTCCTGAAGACTTGAATGGTAGCCCCCATTGGCTTATCTGTTTATTCAAATATTTTTTGGGATGCTTGAATCTTAGTAGATTGTGGGGTTTTCGTCAAGGAGGGGTTACTGGGGTACTAGTTTCGCTATTCAAAATAAGCCCAAGCCCGATGCATCACTTTCTTAAAATGACACACCAAAGTCAACATCGACAGGATTGAGGACAAAACACAATTTCCCGCCGACAATCCAGCGTTTTTGTATTGTTACTTAACCATTTCTCTTGCTTGGATAGATTTATCCAATGGCAGGACCTGGTCGTGTGGCGAATATTTTTCAGAAGAGATGCCGCTTAAAAGGTAGGCGGCATCTTTCTGTATTGTTAAGCTGTTTGTCCATTTGTTATACTCGATCACAAGCAATTTTCCTGGATCTTGTATTGCAGTGATGTATTCTTTCTCCAATGTGCCTGTCAAGACATTTACCGATGGAAATGTTGGCACATTGATTTGTTCATATTGATAATTCACGATCAGGTCAGGTTTATCATATAGGATACCGAAAGCACACCAGGCTTCCCACGAGCTTGAAAACAAAGGGCGGAAAAGCTTTCCGCTATTTTGATACCCATCGAGAAAAAGGACAATCTGCGTATTGTTTTTTAAATCGGGAATTTCATTGAAAAGCGCCTGGTAAAATGTTTTCGATTCGGCCCACGATTTGTTGTAAGCTTCCTGCGTTTGCAGTTGGATGATAGAACCTATTAATATTAGCATTAGCCCAACGCTCAAAGTCAACCTGGTTGCCACACCATCGTTACGGCTCATGCTCAAAAATATAGAATTAAGGATAGATAGCAAAATCAACACTGAACCAGGGATACTAAAAAGATTGACGCGTGAGAGCTGTCCATAAATATTTGGTGGAAAGTTTAGGATGATTGGAAAATACCCTGCAATCCATAGGCCGAATCCGATCAAGAATATATAGAAATTTGTTTTTAGGGTTCTATCTATATCACGTTCTGGGGATTGATGATTGAATAGATAGAGCACAATGAAATAAATACCCACCAAACAGAGCGCGATTAGAAGCATAATTAATACGTTGCCAAAGGAAATCCAGCTCCTGTCTTGAAACGGGAATCTGAGCCCTCCCAATATGATGTGTAGAGCATTGAAATAGCGGTTAATAATCTCTCCTGGTGGTAATGACAGATAACCGAGTTTGCCGTCAGAGACTATTTTTGATTGAAAAATCATCTTCCATAGGATAAATGTGCCAATTTGCAAATAATATCCTGCAATGCCGATAAATTTCTTTGAAGAGAGGTTTCGCCGGAACATGCTGACCACAAGTAAGGGCCAGGCTATCGCCAGTCCCAACTGCCCTTCATACATAAGGAGGCTGGTTATGAGCAATAGCATGATTACCATACAAGTAAACAATCTCCCGGATTTTATGAAATCTACAAATAAAATCATGCCGATGACCAGCAAAAGAAAAGATAATCGGACACCCGACATCGTGAAATAAAGACGCGTATAATCCATTGGAAAGACAAGAAATAGAGATGCCACAAGGAAAGCGAACCATGCTTTGTTTTCGAGCAATTGGTTGATAAGGATATAAATCAGTGCTGAAGTAACAAGCAATATCAAAACCTGGGTGAAGTAGACGGCATATACCATTCTATGGAGTGGTAAAACTTGCATAAAAAACCACGGAATAATCGCATGCAATGGGCGCCGTTCCATAAATGGTTCTAGAAGATCGAAATGCAACTCGAAAATAATGCACCAATCATCATTAAACAATATCGGTTGTATCTTTAGGCCGTATACAACGATAGTCAGAGCGGTTAAACCGATAATGGGAATATTCTTATTGAAAGGCGCCTCCTGACCTATAGTTTGCTTGTCTTTATACGGAATATTTTGGAAATTCGAAATTCCAATAAAAGAAAAAATCGCCGCAGCTATGAAGGTAGATGCCTCCAGGACAATGAGGTTTATCAGTTTATGTATTCCAAGGGTCGGATAATCATGGCGTATCGTGATGCTGTCCCCGCCAGAACTGCTCGACAAATCAATTTCTTCAACTTCAAGAGAATTCCAAAATATATTTACCTTACCACAGTTAGGACAAGTCAAAAATCTTAGTTCTACGTATTGTCCCGGTTGGCCCTGCCAAATTAGTTCCTTGTTCTGGTTTGGTTGAAGAGCAATTCCATCTTTCACAGTTTCCCAACCAATATAAAAATAAAAATTTTCCAGGCTTATCCCCTCAACCAATTCGGTATTATATGAAATGAGTTTGATGAGCTTATCGGTGTTTACAGGATTTATTCTTACAGTCTGAGATGGGAGCAGTACATACGTATAGGGAATGTGAAAAATATTCCCTGCAACCAGTAAATTCATGAGAAGAAAGATCCCCACTATCCCCCATAAAGATCGCTTTGCGAAAAGTTGCACAATCGAAAAATGTTTCGTCCTTATACGCAGAACAAAAAATAAGATCACCCAAATGATCAACGATAACCCCAGTCGAGATCGGCTGAAATAAGTACTGGGTTGTAACACATACACATAGATGGCATAGGAGAGCACAAAACTTATTAATGTGATAATACTGTTGGCTAAAATATCACGCGTCATCTGAGTCACTCTTTTAAAGCATATGTTGAACGAGAACGAATTTTGTCTATCCTCTCCCACCTGCCAATCTCCTCACCGCTTCCGACCGTCTCAACGTTTCCATCGCCCATATGCCAACAACCGGCCCTAATGCCAAAAACGCAAACGCCCACCGCCACCCCACCCAGGTTTGAACCGATGGAATCAGCCGGATAGTGACGAGTGTGAGCAAAAATCCCAGGCTGGTTTGCAGGGTCAGTGCAGTGCCGACGTATTCCCGGTCGGCCAGTTTGCCCGCGACTGCGCTGCCCAAACCGCCGACCCCGATCACAAAGAAGGTGGCGAAACTGGCCCAGGCGGGGGTGACTCCCGTGCTCCCAAAGCTGGACTGGAAGAAGATGGCGATCCACGACCACATCGCGTACAGTTCCCACATATGGCCGAGATAGCCGAGGTTCGCCAGCACAACCGGATACACACCTGCCAGGAAAACGCCACTAAGAAAGCGTAAAAAGATGGCTATGCCCAGCCCTATGGCCGTTAGGGGAATAAGGGCCGTAACCACTCCCGCCAGGATAGCGGTCCCCGCAAATAACAAGCGTGCGGGGATGAGATCGGCGAGGTTCAGCACGGCAGAGCCAAATGCCCCCACGACGAAGCCGATTTGCACGGACATGGTCAACCATGCGCGGCCCGCGTCCGTCAGACTCCATGCATCGGTCAGTGCAGGAACTACCGCGGATGCGGAAAACCAGACGGACATGCCAAGCAACTCAGCCAGGGAAAGGAGTAAAAGTGTGCGCCATTTGTGGGAGGGTAGGGTGATGGATGGCATATTATTTCGCCTCGGAGATTGTCGTTTCGTGATATTTTACTGGCATAACTGCAATTTTACGGGACTTGAGTTGAATTTCCAGGTTGATATAATGTCGCCTGGAGGCGCATGATGCGAAAACAATTAATCCTTCCCTTTGTTATTGCTTTTGGTTTAATTCTAACCCTGTTAAATCTGGCCTCGAATT
>DATDOR010000222.1:0-5218 GCA_035293165.1 Anaerolineales bacterium
TGTGTTTCGGATGTTGAGGCAAAACCGAAGAGATCAGCAGCTTTCAGATATTGGGGGATGTTCTCGAAGGGGACCCGGCCGGTAAATTCTACCCGGTTGGCGATGCCTAAAGTGTGTACCTGTCGTTTCAATTCATCCAGGGAGGAGCCTTCACCAATCAAAACCAGGCGAAGGGTAGGATGAGCGGGGAGCGCGCGGGCAACGGCGTCAATAAGAGTTTTCCAGTTCTTTTCTGGGGCCAGCCGCCCAATGGAGATAAGCACGCGATCGGTGCCCCAACCCCGTACAGCCCGGATTGCGTCCCCGTCTGCCGTTTGATAGGGGCGGATATCTACGCCGGTTGGGATTGCCGTTACCCGTTCGGTCAGGCCGTATTCTTCGTATAGTTTCTCTTTCATGCTTTCGGAGGGGACGATGATGTGATGGCATTTTTGCATGTATTCCCCCAACCAGACATCTACGGCATCCCGTAAAAACTCTTGCACAGCTTCCTGTGGCGCAGGGAAGTAATGAACATATTGGCGGTAGCGGGTATGGAAGGTGAAGACGAGGGGCAATTCGAGTTCTTCGGCTTTGGAAGCAGCGGTTTGTCCGAGAAGGAAGGGGTGGTGGGTGTGGATGACGTTAGGCTTGAGGGAGGGAAGCAGACGATCCACAAAGGGAGAGAGGGGAATGACGGCGGGAATTTTAACCTGAATGGGCAGGTTGACTGCCGGATAACGGAAGATGAAGGGTTCGGTATCTTCATAGTCGGGGTCGTTCTGGGCAAAGATGAAGACGTTATGCCCCAGATCGCTCAGGGCTTGCCGAAACGCACTGACCGAGCGGACGACACCGTTGACGACGGGGTGATAGAAATTGGTGAAGTAGGCGATGCGCATGATTGGGTGAAGCATGAAACGTGAAAACGTGATTTCCAACTTCACGCATCACGGTTCACGTTTTGTAACTGCTCAGGCTAAGAAAGAAAGTACCCTTCCCGATTGAATAGTTACCGGGTCTTTTGTTTTATTCAAGATGCCTCCGATACACATGGTATGCATACACAAACATCCCCGCACTCCAAGTCAAGGGAGATTCGGAAGTATACCAGATGCTAGAGGCGTAATGTCCATTGGGCTGGTAGACTTCATGGACAGCTCCATCACGGACGATGACGCGGGACATATTGTAGAGGAGTTCGCGGGCTTCTTCGAGGCGTTCCATACGGGATAGGGCGATGACATGCCATGCGCCCAGCCAGAGCCAGGCAAAATAGGTATGGTAGTCTGCAATGCCGCCGATCCGGTTTTCGATAGCAATGAATTTTTTCGGATACGCACGGTGAACAACTTTGGTCGGGACGGGGGTGCCCATGCCGAAGTAGCGCATGGCGTCCAGGATGGCATGGGATTGTTCGGGGGAGGCCAATCCCCAGGCAATCGCGAGCAGGTTGCCGCTGCTGCTCAGGTTGTCAAAAAATTGACTGGTGACATAATATCCAAGATCAGGCCGCCAAAAATGCTCGTTTATTGCATCACGAATCTCGCGCGCTTTTTGTCCCAATGTGCGGCGATCTTCAGGGTATCCACAGGTCTGGGCAACCTCTGCCATATCCAGTAAAGCTTTCCAATAGATGACATTTGTATAGAGGATTTTTCCCTGCCGGGCCACGGAGTCGGCCCAATCGGTAAACGCGCCCTGGTGAAGCAAGCCATCGGATTCTTTGACGTGCGTTTCCAGCCATGTAAGGGCATGTTTGAGCCGATTCCAATTCTGGCGGACGAAGTCATAGTCGCCCGACCGAAGGGCATAGTTCAAGATGGCGATGATGAGGAGGGAGTTGCCGTCAAGTGAGATGGTATTATGGGCGGTGATATAACGCGGGGAGATGGGGCGATCAATGGGTTGTTCGCGGTTGAAAAGGGAGTAGAAATACCGTTCCAAAAAGTGTGTGCTGTGGATTTTGACGGGGAATTGGCCTTCAGGGCTTTGGGTGAGTAAAAAAACTTCCAACGCTTCTTTCGTCGCTTGAATTTCTTCCAACTCGATCAACCCAAAACTGGCAAAACCCGTGTCCCGCGCCCAGGGTTCGCGAAAATGACGGACGCCCGCGCACAGGATGGTTTTTTCTACTCCTTCCGGGAGGCTGCGTTTTTCCAGGCCTGCGCGGAGGTTATCTTCGGCGATTTTAAGGGCGTGAGGAATGATGTCGCGATATTCATTTGTCGGGGGTGGAACGTTTCGAGATGCAAGTTGTGGCTGCTGCCAGAGACGGCGAAAATACAAAAAGAAACGCGGCAAGAAAGCCCCTGTGATGAGCATCACAATCCAGGCAAGCAGCGGGATTTTGGTCATTGGAACTTTTCCAAATATGCCTGCCAACCTTCCTTCACGCGGGTTTCTGGTTCTTTGACATCCAGGGTCAGGCCAAATACCCGGCTCATCGTGCAAAGGGTGGCCTGGGCTGCGGTGACATTTTTGTTGTTTTGGGCGTTGAGGAGGATTTGGACGGCCAGGTCATCTAAGACGCCGATAGCGGAAGGGGAGTCGAGGTTATCATCCATCGCAGCGTGGAAGGCGTCTACCCACGGGGCGGGATCGAGGAGTTCCGTGCCCTGACAGGGGCAGGTTACCGCGTCCATTAAACGGCGCGCCACCCGGCCAGCCCAGTTCAGCAGCCCGGAGTCGTAACTCCATTCGACTTGAAAATGATGGGTTGCGAGATACAGCCGGAGGGCGTCGGATGTATGGGTTTTCAATAATTCCCGCGCCCAGACCAGATTCCCCAGCGATTTGCTCATCTTTTCGCCGCCATGGCGCACCATCGCGGCATGCATCCAAAAACGGACAAAGGGTTTTCCGGTCAGAGGTTCGATTTGGGCAATTTCGCAAGTGTGGTGGGGGAAGAGCAGGTCGCCACCGCCGCCGTGGATGTCAATGGTGTCCACGCCGAGGAATTTGGAGGACATGGTCGAACATTCGATGTGCCAGCCCGGTCGTCCCGCTCCCCACGGACTCTCCCAGGACGGCTCACCGGGGGTATGTGCCTGCCAGAGGACGAAGTCGAGCGGGTCTCGCTTGTTTGGGTCATCGGGGTTGTTGCCGCGCTCGTTGGCGATTTTGAGCATGGTGGGTTTGTCCATGCGGGCTAGTGCACCGAATTGCGGATAATCGTCCACATGATAGTACACGCTGCCGTTTTTCTCGTAGCCGACACCTTTGTCAATCAACGCCTGGACGGTTTCGATGATTTCGGGGATGACTTCGGTGGCGCGGGGGTAGTGGTCGGGCGGACGCACGTTGAGGTTGATCATGTCTTGAATGAAGTGCCGGGTCCAGCGATTGCCCACTTCGCGCCAATCACCGCCCTCGTTTTTTGCCCGTTTGAGGATGTCATCGTCAATATCGGTGACGTTTTGGACGTATTTGACAGTGGAGCCGCGATATTCCAGATAGCGTATCAGCACATCGGCGGTGGTGTAGGTGAAAGCATGGCCGAGATGGGTGGTGTCGTAAGGGGTGATGCCGCATACGTAAATGGTGATAATATCTCCTGGTTTTCCGTCGGGGCACAAAGGTTCGAGGGATTGTGTCAAAGGGTTGTAGAGCTGCATGTGTACCTCGCTGAAGGGTTGGGTTGAGTAGTGTTTTGACCCGCTTAATTGTACCTGTTTTGAAAAGGGTTGAAACAACTTGCTCAGCATAGCTCTCCTTAACACAACAAACCCGCTTCCAGCGGGTTTGATCTGTTAAGGGCAGGGGCGGAAAACCCGCCCGGTAAGAACTATGATTGGGAGTTTTGTTCGCGCATTTTGCGGCGATAACGACGGGCAGCCTTTTTTTCTTCGATGCGGCGCACTTCGCTCCTTGGAACGTGCCAGCGTTTCTTGCGGGCGTCGGCTAAAACGCCGCTACGCGCAACTTTCGTCTTAAACCGTCGAAAGAGTTGGGCTTCCGATTCGTTAGAATTCGCGGTAACTTTTATCATAAACTAAAACTCCTTTAAGTTCTTGATTAGATATATCAACTAGGATAAACGACCGCGCATTATAACCCTAAACTAAAAAAAATGGTATACCTGTTTGTAAAAAATGGGTTCTTTGGGAATCGGCGGGGAGGTCCCCAGATTTTGGGGTGTGAGTGGGGTGTACGCCCCACTCACACCCCAAAATCTGGCATTAACCACGGCAAATCCCAAAGAGCCAAAAAATGAATCAAATGTGAACTCAAAAACCCAAACAGACGTACTAATAGCATAACCCTTCTCTTCCATGCTATCATAACCCCATGCCCCGTTTGACCACCAGCATTTTTATTCTCACGTTTCTGCTCTCCATTGTCGCCCCCCCCGCTCCCGCCGCCGCCCAATCCTGCTCGCGTCTCAACTGGGGTGAAACCTCCACCCGCGCCTTCACCTTCACCTACCAAAAAAGCGTCCCTCTCGGCGCAGAAATCTCCGCCCAATACGGTGACCGGCTCGACGCCGAATACAACCGCTTCGCCAACCTCTTCCAAGTCTCCCTTAACACCCCCATCACCGTTCGCATCTACCCCAACGGCACGGACTACACTTGCCTCAACGCCCTCGCCCCCAACATCCCCATCGGCCAGACCCACAGCCACGTCGGAGGGCGCGAAATCGCCCTCATAGGCCAATACATCCTCGCCGACCCCGAAAGCTGGCAAATCAATGGCTTCGACACCTTGCGCCACGAACTTGCTATCCTTTTCGTCCAATATCTCACGGGTGATAAAGCACCACCGGGATTGACAATTGGCGTGGGAATTTACGCGGAAGACCCTGCCCTGACCTTTGAACGCCGCCTGGCATCCGCCCCGCCGCCCACGGACGCACCCTCCCTGACCTGGCGGGGGGCGTGGGAAGCCCCGGACGTGATTACCAGCCCGGACGTGAACCTCCAGGCCGCCAGCATCGTCGCCTACCTCGTGGACGTGTACGGCTGGGACAAATTCGTCGCCTTCCTCAGCACCCTCCGAACCGCCGAAAGCTACCACGCCGCCCTCACTGCAGTCTACAAAGTTGAAGCCGGCGCGCTCGAAGAACAATGGCTCACCTACTACCCTCTCTACTTTGAAGGCCGCTGGCGGGACAACGCCCTCTACGAATTCAGCCTTTCCGCCTACGAGCAACTCATCACCGCTGGAGCCTACCAGGCCGCCACCGACGGCCTCACCCCCATCATCGCTCTCCTCACCCAACGCGGTGACCAGTCCG
>DATDOR010000223.1:0-19562 GCA_035293165.1 Anaerolineales bacterium
AAATTTTCGCACCTGCCACAAAACATTTCATTAACTAATCGTCGCGCAGACTGGCTTCCATCCAGAATTGCTCCGGATGCAGGTTACCAGGGCTACCGGGCGCCCACGGGCCCAGGATGACGAGATCTGGAATGCCGTGGAAACCGTTGCGGACGACAACCGGCATCTGCTGGTCGCCGGAGCCACCGATCATGAAGGGGCCGTGATCGATGAGAATGCGGATCGCTTCATACAGAATTTGGTGCCGTGCTTCGACATCGGGTTCCGCGATGCCCTGCTTATACAACTGTTGCAACTCATAAGCATAAGTTGTACCTGGCACTGGTTCCCAACCCTCTGCACCGCCGGTTTCGTAGTATTTGCCCTCAAGCGGCCAGGCGCGGGCTTCATTGCCACGCAGCGGGAAGACCCAGTCCGGGAAGGTCCAGATATCCAGCTCGGAGGCGTGTGTGTTGCGGATCATGAACAGACCTTGTTGGAACCGCAAGGTCCAGTCAGGCTGGCCCATCAGGTCGTTGATGAGGGTGTTGACGCCCACAGCATTCAGGTCGGTCGAGTAGGTTTCGTTCCCCAGAACGGGGATCACTTGACCACCCCAGTCGCCCTGATCCATCACCAGGGTGAAGGGTGCGCCGCTCGGCAGGTCGCGCCAGCCGTCGGCATCGGCATCCACGAAGCCTGCGGCCTCGAAGTGCTGTGCGGTCAGATCGGGATCATACTCAATGTATGCATCGCGCCACTCTTCGTAGACTGCCTGGCCTTCAGCGCTGGCGAAGTGCCAGGCCTGTGGGCTGATGGTGACGTTAGTGGGGTAGCCGATGCCGCCCCAGGCGACGTCAATCAAGCGTTCGCGATTGAGCGCGTGAGAGAGACCGATGCGGAAGTCCTGGTTCTGCAGCAAGGCGCGGATCTCTTCGCAGGTGTCTGGATAGGTCTCGCAGTCGTTGAAGTTCATGTTGATGTTCCAGCCGGGCCAACTGCCCGCACCATTGACTGCACCGGGCCACAGGATGAAATCGTTCGCCTCTGCCTGCTCCAGCAGGAAGGGGATGTTGGTCGGATCATCGGTGCCGCGGAAGCTGGCCTCGTATTTACCTTGAGCCACTTCCAATAAGCGAGCCTGATTGTCCGTAATCAACGCCACGTCAATGGTATCAATGTAGGGCAGTTGGTTGCCGGCGGTGTCCACCTTCCAGTAGTAAGGGTTGCGGGTCAAGATCGTGCGTTCGCCGGGTGAAACGGTCGTGGGGCACCAGGCATGCAGGCAGGGATACCCTGCGACGTTCATCAACCAGTCACCACTGTGGACGACCGCTTCCAGGTCTGCATAGGTCTTGCTGCTGTCGTAGTTGGGGTCGTTCGGGGACAGGAAGTGGAAGGGGCGTTCCATGGGGAGCCATTCCCAGAAACCCTGGGCGACGACGAAGTTGGCAATGTAATGCGGCTCGTTCCACTGCATGACCATGGTGTAGTCATCGGGGAACGACACTTCCATCGCAGCCCCATCCGAGTCTCTACCCCAAAACGGGATGGTGACGAGTTTGAAATCATCATTGGTCGCCAGCTCCCACCAGTACGCCAGGTCCACGGCGGGGATGAAATCCACACCATCGGACCATTTGATGCCGCGACGGAAGTTCCAGGTCAGCATAGTGCCATCCTCGGAAATCTCCCACGAGCGCAGCAGGCCGGGTTCGTAACCTGTGTAGGTAGGATTCCAGCGCACGGGCGGATCGTAGATGATCATTTCGATATTGCCCATGCCCTGCCACCAACTGGCGTTGTGCCAGGTGCCGCCATATTCGCCGACGCCATCCACAGGTTCGATCACCTGGATGTCCTCGGCCATAGGCAGGCGCTCGTCCACTGGAGGAAGTTCACCCGCTGCGACCATTTCGGCCAGCATCGGGGCTTCGTTATAAGCGGAACCTTCTTCTAGCACGACTGTGGTTGGCGTCGCTTCTTCTGCCACAATGCCACCACCGGCTGCTTCCGTAGGTTCTTCGGCTATCACTTCTTCAGTTGCAGCAGCCTCAGGGGTAGCGGTTCCACCTCCACAGGCTGTCAAAACCATCGAGGCGATGAGCAACAAACTGAGTAGAGCTAAAAGCCCAATAAACTTATTTGTGCGTTTCATATGCACTCCTTTGAAATAGTATATTAAAAGTAATGAATAGGGTTGGTACGGTAAATATTGTTAAATGGGTATGGCATCACCTCCTTTTATTATCCGTTGATCGGTGTGCATCAAGGATCGCTTTGAGTGCACAGGATCGTTAAAAAAATAATCCGCCATCGCATGGAGAAAATGCTGGAATGGATGGGACATAATACCATTGGACATAGCAGCATTAATCCCTTTTCTTTGGCGGAACATTATCTCGCAAGTACAATCTTTTGTATTTTTCACGCTATTCTCTAAAGCTACTTGTGAAAGGAAAAATCTTATCGTCTTACGTTATTATAACCGGATTTGTAACTGCTCAAGCTAAAGCAGAGAAACTTCCGAAAAAAAGGTGTGCGTGGGGGTGTACACCCCCACGCACACCTTTTTTTCGAGTAATTTCAGTCCTGGGCTGAGTACCTGGATATTAATATAGGAGGGGGGCAGTCGTCTTTCGCTTTAGCAGATTTAATGAAACATATTTTTTACATGGGGGCATTTTTAAGCCTCCAAGAACATCTAACAGCATTTGGGCGCCTTTGACCCCAGAATCATGGAGACTCTGATCAATGGTCGTGAGGTTATTATATACGGCATCGGGGATATTATCGTAACCAATCACCGATAATCTTTCCGGTATTTTTATGCCCAATTCTGGGGCGACATCTAACACACCCAGAGCCTGGGTATCGCTCGACGCGAAAATGGCTGTGGGGGGATCATCCAATGAAAGAAGGCGTTTTGCCATCACACGGGCATTGATCCGGCCGCGTTCTCCTTCTATGACATAATCCGGCTGGTAAGGAATTCCGGCCTCTTCTAACACTTCTCGATACCCGGCATAACGGAATTTCATGGCAGGATGAAATGGAGTTTCCAGATAATCGGTCAAATAAGCGATCTTACGATGTCCTAATTCGACGAGGTGCCTTGCTGCCATCCGGCCTCCTTCGAGATCATCCGCGACGATGCAGCAGAGTTTTGGGTGGTCGGAATCGATGAGAACGGTTGGAATTCTAGACGAGGAGAAATTATCGGCTTGTTCATCAGTAGGAGGAAGAGAAACAATGAGCATCCCGTCCACGCGCATTTTTCGCGAGAGATCTCTAAAATAAGCATCCTTTTGTTCAGGGATATCCACGTTGAAAATGACCAGATCGTACTCGCTGCTCGCTAAAATCTGCTGAACACCACGTAAACGTTCGATATAAGATGGCAAAGTAATATAAGGCTGAATGATTCCAATTGTTAAAGTGCGCCCAATTGCAAGTTGTCGGGCGATTGGATTAGGCGTGTAATTAAGTTCCTCAATGGTAGCCCATACTTTTTCGCGAGTTCCCTCTTTCACATCGGAACTATCATTCAACACCCGTGATACCGTGGCGATACTCACATTTGCATGTTTAGCGACATCACGAATGGTGGTCGTAGGTGTTGTGTTTTTCATTTTTGAAGCCAGGCGCCTTTAATGGAACCGGTTACATTTCAAGAATAGCATAGAGTAAATACATTGTCAAGAAATTGTTAACATTAGACCAGACGGGAAGGGGATTAGCCCTTCTCTCTTTTCTTGAGCAGTTACTATTTCCCGCTAAAAACGGAAGAGCCACTTTTTAATTCAGTCAATACCCCCATAGCCAAAACTCATTAAACAGGATTGAAGTTCCCTCTGCGTACGCTGCCGGATAAACCAGGCGATTGATGTGCCCGATGGCGTGCAATCCCAGGTGCAAGGCTTCGATGGTGGAAAGTTCGCACCCGCCGGCATGCAGCCAGTTTTCCCCATCCGCGCTGCACAACGCGGAAAGCCAGTGCCCTCGCCGTTCCAGCCGCAAGAAGATTCGATCTCCCTTGATCTGTCCACGTCCAAACACCAGGTCCGAATAATTCATAAACCCTCGCAGCAGGATGTCATCCGTCCCTCGCCCACCCACTTCCAAACAGAACCAGTATTTTTCGCTCAACCAGACTAAAAGACCGCCGATGGTTGGTTTGTTTTTTGCGGCAGGCTGGCAAACCGTTTGCAAAGTAAAATCACCCATTACCGGTTCCTGTCGCAGCAATTTTGGCGCACTGCGATTGATGTGATGAAGATTTCGCTCATTGGCAGCCTGAATCTTTAAGCCCTTTTGAACACTGTACACACAATCACCGAATGGATCATTCCATAACCACCCAGAAGCCAGGGAATTGGCAAAAACCTCATGGTGTAAAGGGGAGTGGGCGGGTGTACTGGTTTCTGCTGGCACGAGACACCATTGTTTAAAAGCCGAACGATGAATCTCGGGGTGTTCCTGATGAAATTGATTGACGTAATTTCGAAATGCTTCAGCATTCTCATAAGATTGTTCAAGCCCGCTCAGGATTTCATTTGCCTGATAAGGATTTTGAAAGAGCGTGTTTGGCGCGTATTGTAAGGCCGCCTGAAAAGTTTTTAAGGCTTCTTGTTTCATTCCCTGTGCCAGATAAACTCTCCCCACTCCGCTCAAAGCCCATTCTTTTTTTAGATAAGGTACCTCATCTCCTTTGCTCTCAGCCTTTTCAAACGAAGCCAGAGCCTCTTCCCAGGCTCCTTTACAAAGTAGAGCTTGACCTTTGAACCAATATCCAATCGCGTAATCCGCTTCGTTGGCGAACACTGCAGCGGTTTCAAGGGCTTGATCAAAACATGCCAAAGCGGTTTCGATTTCCCCTTGCTGCAATAAACTGACTCCCTGGCTTCTCCAGGCTCGGCTGGTATGTTTGGTATCCCCAATCTGGGCAAATTGTTCGATTGCTTTTTGGTGTCGCGGGACGGCCTCTTTCGAGTTCCCTTCTTGATGGAGGAGCGTGGCAGAATATTCAAGATATTCGCCCAAGGCCCTGAGATCGTGACTTTCCTCAGCTTTTTGCTTTAAGACCTCTAACCAACGCCTCGCTTCTGGCACATTTTTCAACGTGTAAGCATATAAAGAGATAATATGGGCGAACGCGGGTCGTAATTCCTCTGCATAAGGGAGGCGTTGAATAAATCCTGCCGTCCGCAAGGTGAAGTCAATGAATTTATCGTGATCGCCAAGTTGCGAACAGCCCACCGCGACGAGTTGATTCATCAAGGCGGCTTCGACGGATTCATTATTGTCTCCTAAGAGCGCCAGCCCTTCTTCTCCCAGGCGGATTGGCTCCTCGTACGTGTTTTTCCAGAAAAGCACTTCCCCAAACCAATAAAACAAACGCGTTAATTCACGGGCAGGCAAATTACTCCGGCGCCCAATCATGATCGCTTCTCGCAGGTGTTTCTCCGCCTCTTGAACATTGCCAATGCCAAATTGAATCTGCCCCAGCCCACGGAGGGCTTCCAATTTCCACTCATCCGCGAGGGCATCCATCGGCACACAATCTTCCTCGTCGGTCTGTTCCAGGCGTGTGATTGCATGGGAGTAAGCCTGGATAGCTTCCTTATTGGCATGAATCCGCTGTGCTTCTTGGGCTGCCAACAAAGTGTGGAAAAGATCCTTTTGGCAGTTCCCAGCCTGCTGATAATGGTAAGCGACGATGCCGTGGTAATGCTTAAGGGTTTTTTCCTGGACAATTTGTTCCAGGAAGTTGGCTACGGAGAGGTGTAGATTTTCTCTTTGTGAACTCAGGATACTTTCATAAGCCGCCTCGCGGATGAGGGAGGAGTTGAAGGCGTACTCCCGGCCCAGGTCGGGCAAAATCCCGCGTTCGGTGATTAGCTGGGCACGCTGCATGGCCGCCAATTGTGCCCGTAAATCACTCCCGTTTTTAACGAGGCTTTCAAGAATATTGGACCAGAAAATTGGACCAACCACGGCTGCGATTTGAAGCACCCGTTTCTCCTCAGAGGACAGATCATCAATACGGGCCAGCAGCAAACTTTTAAGTGTGTCTGGGAGGTGAAGGGAAATTTCTTCGTCAATCGTATGCCACTGTCCAGATTCATCCTGCATCAATACCCCCCGATCAATGAGTGAGTGGAGTAGCTCTGTTAAATAATATGGATTCCCATCGGACTTTTCGAGAATTTGCGCCCGGGCTTCTTCGGAAAGTACCTCAGCGCCGATCATCCGTTGGATCAATTCATCACTCTGCGCCTCCGTCAAGGGCAATAATTCTAGCGTGGTCAACCGGTGGAAGAATTCTGTCTCTACGAAATGTTTAAAGTTCCATGCCGGAGAAGTCCTTTCAGGGCGAAAAACGATGACAAACACGATGCGTTCTTGCAAACACAAGGGCAAGCAAAATTTGAGCAGTTCGAGGGAGGCTTCTTCCGCCCAATGAACCTCTGTGAAAACAACGACCACCGGTTCGCGTTGGGACATGATTTCCAGTAAATTTCGCATCGCCATAAAAAACTGGTTCCGCCAACCCTCAGCGTCGAGATGTTTAATCTGGCCAGCATAAGGCTCCTCCAGAGGCAGGGAGAGAAAAGTTGCCAGATAGGGATAAATTTCTCCCATTCTTTCTCCACAATATTCTTTTAGCTTTTCTCGCAGACGATCAACAGCCTCTTCCCGAGGCATCCAGTGTCCTCCGCCCAGCCAGCGCTGCCACAAATCTACCCACATCGAGTCGGGCAAGGTTTGACCGTAAGAGCGGCAACGTCCTTGCAGCCAGATTAAGGAACCTCCTTTTTCTCCCAGCAGAGCTTCACCACGTTCAATGCGTTGTCTTGACTCAAAAATTAAGCGGGATTTTCCCATCCCAGCCTCGCCGCTGATGAGCGTAATACCGCCAATCCCCTTTCGTAAATGGGTAATGGAGCGCTCAATCGCATCAATTTCATCATCCCGTCCAACCATCGGAATCCACAATCCGTGAGCCTGGAGACGGTGTTGCTGTTCAGCATCAAAAGCAGGGCTGAGTGGCCGGTAAACGGCAACCGGTTGACTGAGTCCACGGATGGCAATCTCCCCCAAGGCTATCCATTTGAAACGAGAAGCAACCAACCGGTAAGTATACTGGCTGACAAGAATGGTACCGGGTTCAGCAGCGGCCTCCAGGCGGGCTGCGAGGGAAACCGCCCCCCCCATGGTGGTATCTTCACTGTGCTGGGCGCGGTTGCCAATGTTCGCGGTGATCACTTCTCCGGTATTGATTCCCACACGCACCAATAATTCGATGTGGTGACTTTCGGCCAGTTGTTCTGCGTGCAACTTGAGCTCGTGCTGCATCACCAGGGCTGCCAGGACAGCTCTTTCGGGGTCGTCTTCGTGGGCAGAGCGTGCCCCAAAGAATGCCACTAACCCGTCCCCGCGAAATTGATCCACTTGCCCGCCAAATCGGTAAATCGCCGCCCCCATAATTTGCAACACCCCATTCATCACCTCCACCCAGGCTTCACTGCCGATCTGCTCCAAAATGATCGTGGACCCCTTAACGTCCGCGATCAGCACGGTCGCTTGACGACGTTCGCCACTCAGGCCCGTAGGCACGGGCCGGCTTGGTGTCTCCTCTCTTTGCACAACATCTGAATCTGCGGCTTCGGGTTCGGGCGCGCTATCCTGTTCCTGAGACGAGACTCCAGCACCTGTCATTTCAGCATCGAATGCAAACGTCACCCCGCAATGCCCGCAAAAACGATAATCCAGTGGTGAAAGCAAACCGCACGTGGGGCAAGTCTGGCTCAGGCTTGCCCCGCACATCCCACAAAAATTCATCTCGTTTGGGCTTTCAAAGCCGCAGTTGGAACAGCGCATGAAATAATTATACAACCGCTACACCAATCCCAGAATCTCCCATCCCATAGTACAAAAACCACCGGCCTTTGAAGGAAACCAACCCTTCGACGAAGACGACATTCGGAATCTGTCCGGTATATTCCAGTTCGGTGGTTGGGGAAAGAAAGGGCATTTCGGAACGGGAAAGCACGCGGGTGGGGTCTTGTGGATCGAACAGCACCTGCCCGGCGGTGTACCGCATCTCATCATCAGCGCCGTTGTACAAAAGAAGTATCCCATCCTCAGTCAAAATAGGCTGCGGCCCTGGCTCTGCCAGATGGCTGTCGAAGTGCCCAGGCCGAGGGCGGAGCACTGGCTCCTCGACGACAGTCCAGTTTAACAAGCTGGATGAGTGGGCGGCCCAAATATCCGAATCCCCAAAGTACATCCAATACTTGCCTTGCACGGGCGTGGTGAGGATCGCCCCGGATTTCGTCCACCCCCGTTCAGGGAACAGCAACCCATGCTTCTCCCAGGTGTACAGGTCTTTGGACGTTGCCAGAGCCAGCCGCGCTGTCTCGCCGTCATAAGCCGTGTAGGTGAGATAAAAAACATCGCCTACCTTGACCACGCGCGGGTCTTCACACCCGCCTGGGAGTTCCCACGGCACGGTTGGTTCCAAAACGGGGTGCAACTCTCGCGAAAAGTGGAATCCGTCCGTGCTAGTCGCCAGCCCGACGCGGGAGGTGCCGTTCCATTTTCCAATCCCTGTCGTGTCTTCCGCGCGGTAAAGCAGCCAGATGGTTTCGCCATCCGTCCAGGCAGCGGGATTGAACACATCTTTTGCTTCCCAGGTTGTCCCGGTTGGGGTCAGTATAGGGTTATGCTGATATTTGGCAAAGGGACCGAGTCCCCAGTTTGAGGGCATTCTACTCTGTAATCGTTCTATTTAGTAACTACTCAGCCAGGGCAGGGATTAGCCCGAAAAAAGGTGTGCGTGGGGTGTACACCCCCACGCACACCTTTTTTGCGGAAACCCTCTCTTTTAGCCGGAGTAGTTACTTATTTTAAAGACTGACTAATCCTAATTGTGCGGCTATGGTGACAGCTTCTGTGCGGTTTCCTGCTCCAAGCTTGCCCAGGATTGAACTCACATGGAATTTCACCGTGCGTTCTGTGATGAAAAGCTGCCTGGCGATCTCTTTGTTGGTTTTCCCCTGGGAGAGTAGTCTGAGAACATCCATTTCCCGCTCTGTGAGTGGTTCGGGAAGGTCATTTTGGGAAGATTGTCCGCTGACATGTTGAAGAAGTTTTGTTATAACCACAGGCTGGAGCAATGATCCACCCTGGCTAACGACGCGAATGGCCGTAAAAAGCTCTTCGCGCGGTGCCCCTTTCAAAAGATATCCTTTCGCACCGGCCTGGATGGCAGAGACAATTCGTTCGTCCGTGTCGAACGCAGTGAAAACTACGGCGTTTGTTCTGGGAGATGTTTCCCTAATCCTGCGAATGGACTCGACACCGTCCATTTCTGGCATTTCGAGATCGAGTAGCACAACATTCGGTTGTAGTGTGTGCGTTTTGGCCACCGCTTCCAAACCGTTGGATGCTTCTCCTACAACCATAAAATCAGGATGTGTTCCGAGCATGGCAATCAACCCATCTCGAACGACAGGGTGATCATCAACAACAAGAATACGGATAGGTGTAGACATATACAAACCAGGAAGTTCCTCGGCGCAATCATACCACTTATGCAGGGTGCGATGGCCACCAACGATCAATTTAGCCGATTTTTATTGTCGTCAACAATAGCTTGAGCAGAGTGAATTCCGAAAAATAAGTGTGCGTGGGGGTGTACACCCCCACGCACACTTATTTTTCGGGTGTTCATGCTTCTGTTGACCAATATCAATTTAGCCGATTTGTCACCAATTGTTTGTGCTGAAGATGTTGTTCTCACTAAATGTTAATACGCTATACAAGCATTGTTCGATTTTGAAATTGGTACAATAAGGTAAGATACGCAATAAAAATAGCGTCCTTTCCGTATATACTCAAAATGAAAAACACCCATTTCTCACGTCGTGATTTCCTGAAATTGTTAGGAGTTGGGGCTTTATCCACAGGGGCAATTACACTCCCGATTACCTATTTCCCTGTTTCGGCTCGTCAAAAAGCGCTTCGTTCCCTATTGCCCGACTTTCCTGGTGCAAAACGCCTGGGTCGGGTGCTGGTAGGCAAGGCAGAAATCAAAGCCCGCCCGGATGTTAATAGCCCCACCGTCGCAGAATTGTACGAAAACGCAGTCGTCCCGTGGCTGCGCGAAGTGACCGGAAGCAGTCCCTACCGTTTTGTTCAACGCTTTGTCGAGACCCCCGATGGCTATATCTGGTCGCCGCATCTTCAAAAGGTTCAGAACAACATCAATGAGAATGTTTTGACACGTCTTCCTGACTACGCGGGGGGCATCGGGATGTGGGTTGAAGTGACCGTGCCTTATGTAGATCTGGTATTGGCGAATCCCCCTGTCCGCTCGCCTGCTTTTCAAAAAGGGGTGCCGCAACGATTATATTATCAGCAAGTCGTCTGGTGTGATGAAATTATGATGGATGAGGAGGACGTCGTCTGGTACCGGCTCAATGAACGGTCAGGAAGTTATGGCGATATTTTCTACGTTCCAGCGAAGGCTATGCAGGTGATAACACCGGAAGAAGTTGCACCGCTCAGCCCAGATGTTCCCAACGAAGAAAAGAAAATTGTCATTAACATCAACGAAAACGTCCAGACGCTCTCCTGCTTCGAAAACGAAAGAGAAATCTATTTTGCCCGGATTTCGGCGGGGCAGCGTGCGGACATCAAAGGCAACCCAACTGAAAAATCTGCCACGCCGCTTGGCGTGTTTGGAACCTCCTGGAAATTGCACTCTATCCACATGAGCGGCGGTGCAAGCGGCGTTGGCTGGGACCTGATCGGGGTCGCGTGGCCCTCATTCTTTGCTGAGCCGGGGATTGCCATCCATGCCACTTTTTGGCACAACAATTTTGGCGGTGAGTATATGTCCCACGGCTGTGTCAACATGCTGGCAGAGGATGCGAAGTGGGTCTGGCGTTGGACATTGCCAGGCGTTCCCTATGACGTTGTGGAAGTTCGGGAAAACTGGACTTCGGAGAATCGAACTAAAGTGCAGGTAATAGAATTTTAAGAACCTGGGTGTAAAATTGCCTGACGCACAAAAAATGGAGAAGTATTGATGGAACAAGCTCAAGTTAACCCGTTGAACAGACCCACTTTAAGCATCAACCGCCTGAATGTGATGCTTCATGCATTATTCTTCGTGTTGGGATTTTCACTTGTATTTACGATAGGATGGGGGGGCGCAACGACTTTATTAGGCCGAATTTTTTTTGACTATAAGGTCTGGATCGCAAGAATTGGAGGCATCATTGTCATTTTATTTGGGCTTGCCACCATGGATGTGATTCGTATTCCCTGGTTTTACATGGATACACGCCCTGAATTTCAGGCGAAAGGCAATAGTTGGGGAAGCTCTTTGCTGATGGGGTTGTTTTTTGCGGCAGGATGGAGTCCTTGCATCGGCGCAACATTAGGAGCAATCTTGACTTTAGGTTTCAGCCAAAATACAGTATACCAGGCCATGATATTGGCCTTCATTTACTCGTTGGGTTTGGGTGTCCCTTTCTTGATCTTGGCATTTGGTATCAACAGTGCAGCATCTTTTGTCCGTCGGATGGGCCCTCATCTTCGGAAGCTTCAGATCGTCAGCGGTGTATTTATCATTCTCATTGGTCTGCTCTTGCTTACCGATCAACTGACCCTCATCGCGATTTGGGCAACCCAAAACGGGCTATATCTTGAATTGACCGAATCCTATTCTGCCGTTCCCTCTGCCCTGGCTGCGTTCTCCGCAGGGATCCTTTCGTTTGTATCACCTTGTGTGCTTCCACTTGTTCCTGCTTATTTGGGCTATCTAAGTGGGCGTGCAATTGGTGGGGCGTCTCAATAATTAGCTCTTTGGGATTTGCTGTGGTTAATGCCAGATTTTGAATATCTATTCAGTGAAACGTCAACTTCTCCTTCTTTTATCTGGTGCTTTGATTGGTATTGCTGCCGGAATCGCTTTCTTTTTCGGTTTTAATCGTGTCAATTCGGCGACCTTTGCCAATGCAAACGAATCATTTTCTTCCGATCCTGATCTTACTGATGGATCATCTATTTATGCACCGTATAAAGGTGCACTTGCTCCAGAATTCACCCTGGAAGACCTTTCGGGGAATCAAGTTGCATTAACCGATTTACAAGGGAAGGTCGTTCTACTTAACTTTTGGGCAACCTGGTGTGGCCCTTGCCGGGTAGAAATGCCCACATTGCAAGCCCGACACGAACAATACAAGGATTCTCTTGCTGTCGTCGCCATTAATTTTGATGAACCTAAAGAAGACGTACTTAATTTCGCGACTGAACTGGGATTAACCTTTACCATACTCCTTGACCCTGGCGGTGAAACACAAAATGCGTTCCGTGTACGAGGCTACCCAACTTCTGTTTTTTTGGATGAAAATGGTGTTGTACAAATCGTTCAAATTGGTATTATGTCTGATAGCCAGTTGGATAATTATCTTGAACAAATGGGATTGATTGATTGATCATGCTTACAGTAACCCTTTATACGCGGAAGAATTGTCACCTTTGCGAACAAGTGAAAGAAGACCTGGCTTCCCTGCAAAACCAGTTTCCCCATCAACTTGTTGAATTAGATATTGACACCGATGGGAGCTTGCAAGAAAAATATGGGAACACAGTCCCTGTCGTTGAGGTTGGCCCGTACCGTCGCACGGCTCCCATCACTCGCCAGGATCTAGGTATCTCGCTGGGGGCGGCAATTGATCGAATGACACAATTAGAAAAACTCAACGACCCCATCCACGAAGCGCGTAAGAAAAATTCTCGCTTGCAAGAAATCACTCGCGCGGACCGGTTTTCCTTTTGGTTTTCGGGAAATTACATTTGGGTGCTTAATCTGGCTATTTTCATTTATTTGGGGTTGCCTTTCCTTGCCCCTGTTTTGATGAAAGCGGGCGCAGCAATGCCTGCCACACTCATTTATCGCGGATACGGATTTGTTTGCCACCAACTCGCGTATCGTTCATGGTTTTTGTTTGGGAATCAACCCGCTTATCCCCGCGAACTGGCAGGTGTTGATGGGTTGGTCCCATTTGGCGAAGCGACCGGATTGGGTGAAAGCAACTCCAACAATGAAATGTTTGCAGCCCGTAACTTTGTTGGGAATGAACAACTAGGGTACAAGGTTGGTTTTTGTGAACGCGATGTCGGTATTTATGCGGGCCTCCTCCTGTTCGGGATTGTTTTTGCCTTGACCGGACGGAGAATTCCACTGCTCAACTGGTTTTTGTGGATTCTAATTGGAATGGGACCGATTGGGTTGGACGGTTTCAGCCAATTACTCAGCCAGCCGCCGTTAAATAATTTCTTCTTGTTTAGCTGGCTGCCCTTGCGAGAAAGCACTCCCTTCCTTCGTTCACTTACAGGGGCAATCTTTGGCTTTACAACGGGATGGTTGGGTTACCCGCTCGTTGAGGAAACCATGCAAGATACCCGCCGGGCTTTGCTTGTGAAATTTGAAAGATTGAAACAATAAAATGCTCTTTCACCAATCTGGCGAAATTCGTTACATCAGCTTCGACATCCTTTTGCGCGAGGGGGTGACGAATGCGATCTTCACCCGGCAGGGAGGGGTGAGCCGATCTCCCTGGCATTCTCTCAACCTGAACTGGTTCAACGGCGACCACCCCGATCATGTAGTCGAGAACCATCACCGTGCCTTTCAAGCGGTTGGACGTGACCTCTCAAGCCTATGCGATGCCTGCCAGGTACATGGCACGGATGTCTATATTTTTGAACACCCACCCCGAGAACATCACCCCCATCAAAAACCTAAAGCGGACGCGCTCCTCACAAACAATCCTCGTGTCACTTTGCTCATGCGGTACGCGGACTGCGTCCCTGTGCTGCTTTTCGATCCACGCTATCGGATTGCGGGCATCGTCCACTCCGGCTGGCGGGGGACGGTCAAACGCGTGGCAGCTGCGGCTGTTGCCAAAATGACATCCCAATATGGTTCAAATCCTGCCGAAATCCTGGCGGGGATTGGGCCATCTATCTGTGTGGATCATTACGAAGTTGGGGGCGAGGTGGTGACGGAGGCTGTTGCCACATTCGGGGATGCGAGATCGTGTTTGGTCAGGAAAAATGGCAGTGTGAATTTTGACTTATGGACGGCGAACCGCCAGGTTTTGGAAGATGCTGGGGTCAGAAAAATTGAAATTGCCGAATTGTGTACAGCACATGATTTGGAGAACTGGTTTTCCTATCGAAAGGAAAATCAGAAGACGGGTGGATTCGCGGCGTTGATCGCTTTGGAGTAAGCGGTGACATCCTCTGAAGTGCAAATCCAAGAACGTTATGAGTGTGTGCTGGAACAAATCGAGAAGGCCGCCCGGTCAGCAGGACGTGGTTTGAGTGAGGTTCGTCTGGTCGTGGTTACGAAAACCCATCCGCCAGAGACAGTAAGGGCCGTGATTGGGGCCGGGGCACGCTGGTTAGGTGAGAATTACGCAGAGGAGGGGATCGAAAAGATGAAATCCGTTTCCGAGATGGGGATAGGTACATCGGATATTGAATGGCACATGATCGGCCATGTGCAAAGTCGGAAGGCGGCATCCATTGTCACACATTATTCCTTGCTACATTCTCTGGATAGTGTAAAATTAGCCCAACGTTTGGAGCGATTTGCCGGTGATCAAGAACGCAAATTCCCGGTGTTGTTGCAGCTTAATGTAAGTGGCGAAGAGAGCAAATCCGGTTTCCCTGCATGGGATGCAGAACATGAAAATGCACTCTATGATACCGTTGAACAACTAGTCAGTTTGCCGCATCTTGAAATTCAAGGTCTGATGACTATCCCACCCTTTTTAGATGATCCAGAACAAGTGCGTCCGTATTTCCGAAAACTGCGCCAGTGGCTTGATGGTTTTGCTCAAAGATTTTCCCAGGTTCATTGGCGAGAGCTTTCGATAGGGATGAGCAATGATTTTGAAGTTGCTATACAAGAAGGAGCGACTCTCGTGCGAATAGGGACAGCAATTTTAGGCGCCCGTCCTTTGGACGCCCTTACCTGAGAAAAGGAGATGGAAGCTTTTGATAGAAGCGTTAGCGTATATCCTTGTTTTACTTTTTAACCTCCTAAGCCTGGTGGTGTTTGTGCATGTGATTCTTTCCTGGGTGATGCCGCTGGATCATCCGGTGCGTAGTGGCCTGGGAAGGATTGTTGAACCGATGTTGCAGCCCATTCGTAATATCCTCCCTCAGACAGGGATGATAGATTTTAGCCCAATGATATTGTTGATTTTGTTGCAGCTACTTCAGCAACTTCTAGCGCAAACATTTTTATAGTATGATTGAAACAAGGGACTTTTATCCCCCTTTGATGGGAAATGGGAGAATTATGGAAAACGATTTTTGTAATAAAATTACGGGACAACCGTAATTAAGCGGTGGGAACTCGAATTTTGAAGGTGGTGGGGGGTGCACACCCCCCACCACCTTCAAAATTCGGCATATTTCCCGCTAAAAACGGAAGAGCCAGTATTACTCGAAAAAAAGAGGCAAAAATATGAGCGATCCAAAACATAGCTTTCACGGCGGTAAAAAAGGTGCAGCGATTGCAGTGCGCGTTATCCCACGCGCTTCCCGAAATGAGATAGCTGAAATTATGAGCGATGGCGCTGTAAAAATCAGGCTCAAATCCCCTGCCGATGATAAAAGACTCAATGCCTCCCTGGTGGATTTTCTTGCAGGGATTTTGGGCGTGGCTTCAACAAATGTTGAAGTGATCGCTGGCGAGACGAGCCATAGCAAACTCGTTACGGTGTTGGATCTGGACTCCGGCACAGCGCAGGAACGAATCATCCAAAATATCAGCTGATTTTTAGTTTAAATAAACTCTTGACGTTCACATCTCGCGATGTTATATTGCTACACCGTGTCAAAAAACATGAAGTTTGATCTTAATACCACTACTACTATGATGACGAATTCCCCAACCCCCGGGGTACTGGCGCGCGAGTAGTACGGAAAACTTCCAATCTTAATCAGTGAACCAAAAGCCCCGGTAAAGGGGCTTTTTTCTTATCTTGAGACCTGCCAGGTTTTTCACTATTTGACCTGATTGAAAACATACCAGTGGAAACCTGGCAGGTCATTCTGGAGTAAAAGACCCCTAATGACTAATCCAACTCTCCCTTCCCCCGATACCCCCGTCTACGCCTACCCGGAAAGCCAACTCTTCCCCACCGGAGTTAACCTGGCAGGATTGATGGACATTCCGCCCTCTCGGATGTTTCTCATCAAAAAATCTCTCGCCATCTACAAACATAACCACCCCGGCAGCCCCGCCTACGACGCTTCACAGGGAGATGGCGGTGCAAGCCTACCAGGTACCTCCCCTGAAATCTTGATGCGCGCCGCCGAAATGCAAGTCGAACAGGGAACTTCCTACGACATGCCCTACGGAACCGACGCCTACCGCAAATCCGTCATCGAAACCTACTGGCAGGCGGATTCCAGCAGCGGCCTCGGCCCAAAAAACGTCCTTGCCGCAACAGGTGGGCGGGATGCCCTCGTCAAAGCCTTTCAAGCCATGCTCGCGCTGGGGTATGGCTGTCAGGGAGATGCTATCATCACTTCCCGCGTACCCTGGATTTCTTACAATTGGGGAACGTATGGCATCGGCGCGAACTCTTTGCTCGCCCCAGGCCGCCCTGAAGATGGATGGGAATATACCGAGGAGGGGATCCGCGCCTGCGTGGAGTACGCTGCGCGTTCTGGTCGCCACGCCGCAGGCATTATCATTACCAGTCCAGACAACCCGACGGGGCGTACGCTGACCCCCGAACGGCAAGCCATTCTCGCCAAGGCAGCCCTCGACGCGGGCGTTGCTTTTGTTCTCTTTGACTGGATTTACCACTACATCACTGACGAACAACCCATAGATATCAACGCCGTGTACGCCCACTTCACCCCGGCGGAATGCGAGCGAATTATGGTGCTGGACGGCCTGACCAAAAGCCTGGGCGGGTCGAATATCCGCAGCGCGCACCTGATCGCCTCCGAAAAAGTCGTCAACTTCATCATCGCTCGCGCCTCGCATGGGGTCATCCCTTCATTTTATTCCCTCGCTGTGGCGATGGCCGCGTACGAAATGGGCTTCGACAAAGCCTGCGCGACCATCAACGAACCGACCAATGCCAGCCGTAAAGTATTGGGAACCTTCCTCTCCGAACACAATTTCCGCTACATTTTGGGCAAAGGTTACTACGCTTTCATTGACGTAGGCGAGTGGGTGGACAAAGCCGGCTGGACCGATACCGAACCGATGGGCGAATACCTGGCCCGCGAACACGGCCTCGCCACTGTCCCCGGAATCTACTTCTCCGCCGATGGCGGCAAATGGCTCCGCTTCTCCTATGCCCAGCCCCCCGAAAACACAAAAGCGGCCGCTGAAAGGTTGATGCGGGGTTTAGAAACAATACAAAATTCGTAATTTCGGTCGAAACTTTGTTTCGCGAATTCGTGGCAAAAAATGCAGAAAAAATTATCCGAAATCCTCTCCCTCTCCCAATCCCTCGTCCGTATCCCCTCCATCACGGTGGGTGCGGCTGAGCGCGTCGACGAAGTCCACCGCGCGGCCCAACTCATCTATGACTACTTGAAAAATAACGGACTCGAAGTTTATTGCTTTGACCGGGAACGCTATCCCGCTATCCTCGCGGGTTTCCCTGGACAGATCGCCACCCCGGTCATGCTCTCCGGCCACTTCGACGTGGTTGCTCCCGAACCGGACGATAGCCAGTTCGAACCGCGCATTGAAGGCGACTACCTGTGGGGGCGCGGCGCAGCGGACATGAAAACTGTCGTCGCGACTAACCTGGTTTGGATGAAGGAAACCCTTCAGCAGGGACCGCCTTACCCGCAAGTCAACCTCCTCCTCGTCGGCAACGAGGAAAACGGCGAAGAAGATCCGATGGGCACACCCTACGTCCTCGAATTGCTCGGAAAAGAAAAAGATTACCAGCCCGAAATCTTCATCGCGGGCGAGCGCACTGAAGAAACAGGACGCAACCTGTGGGGTCGGATTTGCGTCGAAAACCGCGGCGTGGGCCGGTTTCAGGTCGTCGCGCGGGGTGAGCGTATTCACTCTGCCGCATCCACTGTCAAAGATGACCTCACCCTACGCCTGATCCGCGCCCGCGTCAAGCTCTCCGAACTCGCAACCCAACACCTCACCCTCGATAGTACAGAGGGCTGGAAATCCCAAATCCGCTTCCCCTTCGTCAGCATTGGTACGCCCGGTGTCTATAACATCACCCCTGACTATGGTGCGCTTGGTGTCGAAATCCGCTCCATTCCGCAAGATGACATCTACGGGATGATGAACGCCTTTGAAATCTACTGCAAGGCGCACGACCTAAAGATCGAAGACCTGCTTCTTGAACCCGGTGTTGCCTGCGATCCAGCCAACCCCTGGCTGATCAAATTGATCGAAGCCGTGGACGAAACATCGGGGCGAGAAGCAGTTGTTGGCAAAAAGATTCACGGCACAAGCGCTCGCTTTGCCCCCGGTGGCAACGGTGTCGTCTGGGGCCAGTCTGGCCTGGACCCGCACGCCCGCGACGAACGACACTACATCCCCAGCATCGAGCCATATTACCGGGCGCTGGAGGAATTTGGGCGAAAAACCATCTCGAACGAACAACGTTGTACATGAAACGCGAAATCACACATCACGTTTCACACATAACCTGACATCTGAAACATGACACCTGATCGTTTACTTGTGATGAAATTCGGCGGTACGTCTGTCGGTAGTGCGAAAGCCATCGCCCAGGCCGTTGAAATTACTCGCAACGCCCGCACGGATTTCCCTGGCGTCGTCATCGTCACCTCGGCCATGTCGGGAGTCACGAATCTCCTCCTGGCGGGGGCGGATGCGGCGGCCAAGGGCGAGATGCACGCCGTTCATCAAGCCGCGACCGAGATGCGCGACCAGCATTACATTGCTGCCAAAGCGATCATCCCCGACCAGGGTTACGCCATGCAACTTCAAGCAGAGATCGAAACCCTGCTCTCGACGTTTGTCAGCCTGTGCCAGGCCGTGGGCGTGTTGGGCGAAGCGACTCCCCGCGCGCTGGATGCCATTGCTGCATTGGGCGAGCGAATGAGTATTCGTTTACTCTCCGCGGCCTTGAATGCGAACGGTGTTCCCGCCCAACCCGTTGACGCCGCCCAACTGATCGTGACCGATGATCGGTTTCAGGATGCCTTGCCCGATTTCACCGCGACGATGGAACAGACCCGTGCAGGGTTGCTCCCTCTGCTTGAACGCGGCACCGTCCCGGTCGTGACGGGGTTCGTCGCTGCGACACCGAATGGGATCACGACCACGCTCGGACGGGGCGGCTCTGACTATTCCGCTGCCATCCTCGGCGCAGTCCTGCCCGCCGACGAAGTGTGGATCTGGACCGACGTGGATGGCGTCATGTCCGCCGACCCCCGTTTGGTTCCCGACGCACGCACCATCTCCTCTCTGACCTTCCGCGAAGTTGGCGAACTGGCCTATTTTGGGGCGAAAGTCCTCC
>DATDOR010000224.1:0-8261 GCA_035293165.1 Anaerolineales bacterium
GAACGTGTCGCGTCGCCCGATCAGCGCACCCGTTCCGAATGGGGCGTACATTTTATGTGCGGAAATCGCAACATAATCCAGACAGCCTGGATCATCTAATTTACGCATATTGATCTTCCTGTGCGGGGCCAACTGGGCGCAGTCCACGGCAATTTGCGCGCCGACTGCATGGGTTTTCTCTGCCAACCGGTGAATGGGGTTGAGATAACCTGTCACATTGCTGGCTCCAGTGATTGCCACCAAAGCCACTCGGTCTCCGTACTTCGCCAACTTTGCATCAAAATCGGCTTCGTCAAGTTGTCCATCGGGGGTCAGGCGAATGTGTACTGTTTTTGTCGCCTGTCGCCAGGGAAGGTCGTTTGAGTGGTGTTCCATACCTGTGGTAAGTAATATATCCCGTTTGGGGGTGAAAGGAAAACGTCGAGCCAATTTATTAAGGGCCTCAGTCGTGTTTTTCCCGTAAATACAGGTATGTGTAGCCAGGTCTGCACCGACGAACTGCATTGTAATCTTGCGTGTTTCTTCATATACAAATGTTGCAAGCTGACTTTTGAAACCAGTTCCTCGGTGAACACTGCTGTAATACGTCATGAAGTCGTTGACAGCCCGTTGCACCGCTTTAAGGGGAGGGGTGGAGGCAGCGTTGTCAAAATTGATGTAATGGTGATGGGAACCATTGAGGGAAGGCGTTTCTACGTCTAACCCGACAAAAAGATCGGTGAAAACATGGTTGAAAGACATAAAAAAACTCCTGAAGCAAAGGATAAAGGGAGGAAGAAAGTGGTATATTGCCCGGTTTTTGTCAGTTTTTAAACCGAAACCAGGCGTATTGCTCCCTTTTAGTACTACTCAGTGGGATGAAAAACTTGCAAAGTGGAGCAAAGTGGTATAAAATGTGGGAGAAAGTGGCACGAAGTGGCACGAAGTGGAATCGAGCGCCGGGAATACCCGGCGTTCGGCAGTTAAAGGTATCGTAGAACAAATGTTTCTAGGTCAGTACACTCATAGCATTGATACAAAAGGCCGTTTGACAGTTCCCTCCCGTTTTCGGGAACTGCTTGAAGATGGTGCTTACATCAGTCAAGGGTTTGAACACAACCTGATGGTGTTGACCACAACGGCTTTTGAGCGTATCTCAAGCCGTGTGAATGCGATGAGCCTGACTGATCCCAATGCTCGCCAACTCAAACGACTGATTTTTGCCACTGCAGACAGGGTCGAAGTGGATGGATCGGGGCGCATCCGTATCCCGCAGTTTTTACGTGATGTGGCTGGTTTAGATGGCGATGCGGTCATCGTTGGGGCAGGAGGTTTTTTTGAAATCTGGTCTCCGCAAGCATGGCAGCCCAAGGCAACCGAACTGCAAGATACAGAGACAAACGCACAAAGGTTTGCAACCCTGGAGTTATCGAGTTAGCACTTGTGCATCAACCTGTACTTTACAAAGACATTATACACGCCTTACAGCCACGTAGTGAAGGGAAGTATGTGGATGGAACGGTCGGGGCAGGGGGGCACGCCATTGGAATACTAGAAGCGAGCAGTCCTAAAGGCCAACTGCTTGGACTGGATGTGGATCCGCAAGCAGTAGAAATTGCCCGAAAACGACTTGCTCCATTCGGAGAGCGTGCCACCGTCGTTCAGGCTTCCTACACCACGCTAACAGAACAGTTGGCTAAGCGAGGATGGGCAGCGGTGGATGGTATTGTACTGGATCTGGGTGTTTCTTCCATGCAGTTGGATAACCCCGAACGCGGGTTCTCCTTTCGAGAGGATGCTCCCCTCGATATGCGATTCGATCCCACGCGGCCCGATTCTCCGAACGCTGCCGGTCTGGTCAATTCCCTGCCAGAGGGTGAGCTGGCAGACCTGATCTACCGTTATGGTGAGGAACGCCATTCTCGTCGAGTGGCCCGGGCAATCGTCAATGCCCGTCCAATTCATACGACTGGGCAACTTGCAAAGGTGATAGCGCGCGTGACTCGTGGAGGCGATCAGCGGCGTGCCGCCATCCACCCCGCGACTCGCACCTTCCAGGCTTTGCGTATCGCTGTAAATGGCGAGCTTGAAGCTATCGAAACCGTATTGCCGCAGGCTGTCCAAGCCCTCGCTCCCAGCGGGCGTCTGACGGTGATCGCATTTCATTCACTGGAGGATCGAATCGTCAAAGAATATTTCCGCCGGGAAAGTCGGGATTGTGTGTGTCCCCCGCACCAGCCGGTTTGTGTTTGTGGACACAAAGCGAGCATTCGCGAAATCACCCGCAAACCAATTCAGCCATCTGCCGAAGAGAGCCAAATGAACCCGCGTGCTCGCAGTGCGCGTTTACGTGTTGCAGAAAAAATATAAAAACTGACAATTATCTGAAAATGAAAACCATTCCGCAGCAACTCATTCATGCTTATAAATATGCGCCCTGGCGCGCCCAGTTACAACTTATCGGCGTTTTTTCGCTTATTGTTGTCTTGGTTGCCCTCATCGCAGGCGTTTATTTGAATGTGACGGCACGCACGGCCACCATCGGACGTGAAATCCAGGTAATGGAAGAAGATATTCTCGAACTGCAACGCGACAACGCCGATCTAGAAAACCAACTAGGGCTTCTCACCTCGATTCGCACTATGGAACGTCGGGCAGAGGAATTGGGCTTCCAATCTATCAATCCCGATGAGGTTTTGTACGTGTCTGTATCTGGGTATGCAGGACGCCAGGCTGCCTCACTTGCCCCCCCGCCGGGGCCGGTTACAGTTCCCGACTCTAGTTTGCCACCAGAATATACCCAAACCTTATTCGACTGGCTCAAAGGAACCACTTTACAAACCATCCATGATCCATCCCTGGACTGGATAACCGGGTGGGTAGTGAGGCCAGTCGAGGCAAAAGAGAGTGGCTCTCACGACGGTTCCCCATAATGCAATCGCACGTTTCCCTTCTCCGCTGGCGTTTTACCTCCATTGGGGCAGCTTTTGCCCTGATGGGGGTTGTCATTTTTGTTCAACTGGTGCGGATTCAGATTAGTCCACAGGCTGAGACTTTTCGCAAGCAGAGCGATTTGTACGCGGGGGTGTGGAAAACCATCTCTCCTGCACGCGGCCAAATTTATGACCGGTGGGGGAATCTGCTCGCTGGAAATCGCACCGTGTATCAAATTGGTGTGGAAATGCAGGCCGTCGAAGATCCGGCGAGTATTGCCTTTGCCATGCAAGTGGTGTTGGGCGAAGACTACGACAAGATGTTTGCCCTCGCCAGTCCAGAGGCGAACCCAGACCTTATATATACTGTCCTGGCTGACTATGTTCCCGCAGAAAAAGTACTGGAATTGCAACAGTTTGCCGAGGAGATGGAAGGGACTTTTGGGGAAAACCAACCGATTCGGAACCTGGACGGTTTGATGACTACTCCCCATTTACAACGGAGTTATCCCGAAAACGATCTGGCATCGAATGTTCTTGGCTTTGTCAGCCGGGAAGGGCGCGGTTACTTCGGAGTCGAGGAAAAATATAACGAACTCCTATCCGGGATCTCTAAAACCGTTTGGATGCCCACCGATCCCAATCAAATTGAAGCCTTGCCCGACATTCCGCCTGGAGCGAGCCTTATTTTGACCATTGACCGCGAAATCCAGGAAATGATCGAAAATGTACTAGATGAGGAAGTCAGCTTTTGGGGCGCAGAATCGGGAACGATCCTGGTTATGGATCCAAAAACGGGTGAAATTTTGGCGATGGTTGTTACCGGACGTATTAATCTGAACGAATATTGGAAATTCGGTGAGCAGATTGGCGGCAAGACGCCTTTCAACAAAGCCATCGGGCAGGATTACGAACCTGGCTCCGTCTTTAAAGTGTTGACAATGGCTTCCGCGTTGGATGCCGGAGCAGTGAAACCCGAAACCGAGTTCCTCGATACCGGCCTGATTGAAGTAGGGGGCGCGCAAATTCGCAATTGGAACTGGGGCGCATGGGGACCGCAGAATATGACAGGGTGTTTGCAGCACTCGCTCAACGTCTGTCTGGCATGGGTCGGCACGGAACTCGGCTCAAAACAGTTTTATGAATATATGCGGGCCTTCGGCTTTGGTCACTCCACCGGGATTGATCTTGCTGGGGAAGTCGTGGGCCGATTACGACTCCCAGGTGACTCGAACTGGTACGCGGCTGACTTAGCGACCAATTCTTTTGGACAGGGTTTATCTGTTACCCCAGCCCAGATGCTGATGGCGGTTTCCGCACTGGCAAATGATGGACAGATGGTTGTGCCGCATGTATTGCTGGGAATAGTCAACAATGACCACCAGTACAACCCACCCCCACAAATTGCAGGATATCCCATCTCTGGTGAGTCAGCACAGGCAATTACACAAATGTTGGCGAATTCTTTAGAGAGTGAAGCGTCCATTGCTTTGGTAGATGGCTATCGGCTCGCAGGAAAAACTGGTACTGCCGAAATCCCTACCCCCTACGGATATACGAGCAACCAAACCAATGCCTCGTTTGTAGGTTGGGGTCCAGTGGATGATCCGCGATTTCTTGTGTACATATGGCTTGAAAAACCGACCGGGTCTATTTGGGGATCGGAGGTTGCTGCCCCGATTTTTAGCGAACTTGTTCGTCGTCTGGTTGTCTTGTTGAATATTCCGCCGGACGGTGTGCAACTTGGCCTGAACCCATAATAAGGGCGCTTTACGCGTTCTATGATAGCTAATATAGCTAATATAGCTAATGTCGCTCCTTACCTGTGCTGACGTGATTGAGAGTCTAACCGGGGTTCGCCCGCTCCAGGCTACCCAAGTCATTACGGAAGCTGTGGTAGATGTCCGCAATGTAAGCCCGGGTTCGTTGTTCATTGCAATGCGTGGTCAGGAAACCGGACAGGCTATCGCACAGGCATTTGACCAGGGTGCCGTCCTGGCGCTGATGCAGATCGATCCACTGCAGGAAACTCGTACTTTCAACATTCTCCATTTGGAAGCCGTCTCCAGTGATCTCACTAACCGCGATTTACCCCTCTGCCTTCGAGTGGAGGATAGTCTGGAAGCATTTCACCAGATAACCACCTTTTGGCGCAAACGCTTGCCAGAAGTGACCGCAATTGCGATTACGGGAAATGTGGGTAAAACCACTACTAAAGATTTAGTCACCGAAATGCTGGAGCAACGGTATCGCACCTTAAAAAACACCGGGAACACCCGCAGCGATATAGACATCCCCCTCACCTTGTTTGGCTTGACGGGAGGTCACCAACGTGTGGTTCTGGAAGTCAATATCCCCGGCAAAATAGCATTTTTTCATGACATGGTCGCCCCACGGATTGGAATTGTGACCAATGTTGGCTCCACATCTGTGGATGAAACCGGTTCCCAAGCTGAATTAGTTTCTCAGATGACGGAACTGGTTCGTAATCTGCCTCCCGATGGATTTGCCATCCTCAATTACGATGATCCCTGGGTGCGAGGCATGGCCTCACAAACCCCGGCCAATGTGCTCTTTTACGGCCTTTCCCCTCAGGCGGATATATGGGCCGATGAGGTCGAAGGGTTGGGAATGGAAGGGATTCGTTTCCAACTACACTTTGGCAGTGAAACGATGTATTTGAAAGTGCCCATGCTGGGGCGTCACGCCGTCCATACCGCCCTTCGGGCAGCGGCTGTTGGCATCGTTGAAGGTTTTTCTTATCAGGAGATTGCCCATGGTCTGCACTTTAGCAACACCCAACTCCGTCTCGTTGCCGTTCGCAGTGACCATGGTGCGCTACTCCTGGATGATACGTATAATGCCTCCCCTGAGTCTACCCTGGCCGCGCTCAACCTGTTGTATGAAATGCAGGGGCGCAAAGTCGCCGTTTTAGGCGGAATGCCCGATCTAGGGCCATATCATTACCAGGGACACCAACTGGTTGGAATGCGCGCCGCACAGATTGTGGATATGTTAATCACGGTTGGTGAATTGGGGCGTGAAATCGCGGATGCCGCACGCATGGCCTGGTTGCCTACTTCCGTCATCTTTGAATTGACCGATACAGATGAAGCTATTAAGTACCTTAACATTCATTTAACTGCCGAAGACGTTGTGTTGATCAAAGGCCCTCAGTCTCTCCACATGGACCGTATCACGGCCGCGCTGGAGGCCGACGAATGAGCCAGACTTCCATCGCTCTGGGTCTTGCAGGCTTGAGTTTTATGCTGACTGTAATTTGGGGCGCTCCCCTGATTCGTGTACTGCGCTATTACCGGATCGGCGAGCGCATCCAGATCAGCAGTCCGCAGGGGCGGTCCACTCAGTTAGGGACACCAACCATGGGCGGGGTGCTTTTCCTCGTCCCGGTTGGCTTGCTGACCATCTTGCTCAATGCCATCAATCTGCTGGGGGTAGGGGGCGGGTTAGGCAGTTCTATCTTTCTCCCCCTCGGGACGATGCTCAGTTTTGGACTCCTCGGTTTGGTGAGTGACTGGCGGCGTATTCAAGGATTGCATCCTGGTGGTTTGCGCCCTATGTACAAACTGCTCGTACAAATTGTCTTAGCTTGCATCATTGCTTATGGGCTTTGGCGTGTACTGGATGTGCCTGAATTGTACCTGCCCTTTTACAAAGGTGAATTCGAGATGGGATACTGGTTTTTGCCCGCAGCAGCGATTGTCATCCTCGCGACAACCAACGCTGCCACCTCGACCACAGGCGTTCACGGATTGACCGGATTGATCGCTGCCACTGCATTTGCCGCCTATGGCACAATTGCTAGTTTTCAAGCCCAAACGTTCATTGCCCGCTATTGTTTTACTACGGTTGGTGCAATGTTTGGCTTTTTATGGTTCAATATCAAACCTGCGGCATTGGTTATGGGCTACACCGGTTCCTACGCATTGGGTGCCACGCTCGCAGTGATCGCCTTCATGACAGGCCAGTGGCTGATGCTCATCTTTATTTTTGTGATCCCGTATTTAGATGCCTCATCAGCAGCCCTGCAGATTATTTATTATCGCTTCACGGGCCGCCGCATTTTTCGGATGGCTCCCCTGCATCATCATTTTGAACTCGGCGGCTGGAGCGAAACGCAAATTGTACAACGTTTTTGGCTGATCAATTTTTTAGTGGCAATGATTGGCATAACACTCGCGTTCGTGTAAATTCGGATCACGAAATATGGCTCTTTGGGATTTGCCGTGGTTAATGCCAGATTTTGGGGTGTGAGTGGGGTGTACACCCCACTCACACCCCAAAATCTGGGGACCTCCCCGCCGATTCCCAAAGAACCCGAAATATTTATCAAGTATTCTGTATTCCGTAAGAGAGAATGAAGAACTGGAACGGCAAACACATCCTCATCATCGGTGCAGCCCGGCAAGGGACAGCGTTGGCGCGATACCTGACCCGGCATGGAGCAGTCGTTGTGTTGAACGATCACCGTACTCGCCCGGACATGGATAACGTCATCGCCAGCCTGCTGGATGTTCCGGTCAAATGGGCGTTGGGCGAGCACCCGCTCACCCTGCTAGAGGATGTAGACTTGGTTTGCCCATCCGGTGGTGTTCCGTTAGAACTGCCCATTGTCGCTGAAGCCATCCGGCGTGGCATCCCACTCTCGAACGATTCACAGATCTTTCTCGAAGCCTGCCCTTGTCCGGTAATCGGCATCACCGGCTCCGCGGGGAAGACGACGACGACGACCCTCGTGGGAAGGATGGCGCAAGCGGCGAGTCAGCGAGTCGGCGAGTCGGCGGTTTCGGAAATGCGTAATACGCAATACGCAATACATACCACGTTCGTCGGCGGCAATATTGGAAACCCGCTGATTTCGGTCTTAGAAGAAATAACCGTGAATGATCTGGCTGTCATGGAACTTTCAAGTTTTCAATTGGCTATTATGACTCGCTCTCCCCATGTTGGTGCAGTATTGAATGTCACCCCCAACCACCTGGACCGGCATCCTTCGATGGAAGCGTATACGAACGCGAAGTCAAATATTCTGGCGTTCCAGGGTGCGGGCGATGTGGCGGTGTTGGGTCGGGAAGATGCAGGGGCGTGGTCCCTGGTCAAAAAGGTCAAAGGGAAACTGATCACGTTCGGACAGGAGGAAGTTCGCGACCTATCACCCCGTCCTTCGACGTCGGACGCCGAGCGTCCGCGCTCAGGGCAAGCCCTCGGCTGGATTGCAGATGTTCACCTGCGCGGGGACGAGATTGTAATTTGGGACGGACAGCGCGCGGAAACGGTACTCGCCCGGTCTGAGATTCTCCTGCGCGGCGAGCACAATTTGCTCAATGT
>DATDOR010000225.1:0-2929 GCA_035293165.1 Anaerolineales bacterium
GGTAAATGTTGGTGTGGGTGTAAGAGTGTAAGTTGGGGTCGGGGTGGGGGTATGGGTGGGCGTATGGGTCGGCGTTGGGGTGAAGGTTGCGGTTGGGGTTGGGGTGAGCGTTGGTTTTTCCAGATTGACCAGAGCAAGCGCGAAATCCCGTTGTTCAACGAAGGCTTGCGAAAGCTCCGGCGTGCTGACCCACAGAAAGACAAATAAGCAGGCAAACAATAGCACGACCAACGAGGGGACAAGAACCCCGCGGGGTCGCTGTTGGTCGGCGGGGCTGGCGGGCCGCACGTGTATTTTGTGCCGGGTCCCGGTGGGGGTGGGCAGCGGAACCCGATCGGGCCGGTTAACCACGCGTGGCGCGGCAACCCCCGCGCGAACAGGCCGCGCTTCCCTGGGAGATGCCTCGCGCAGGCGTTTGATTGCCCAATGCATCCCTTTTCGAGCACGAGGGCTGTTTGGATTAATTTCTAAAGCGCGGTTCAAATAGGCAATGCTAGCGCGCGGGTTGGCAATAGCGGCGAGCATTAACCAGGGGGCTTCCTGGTCAGGAGCAACCTGCGCTGCGCGGGAGGCCCATTTCCGGGCAGCAAGTTTATCACCACGGCTCAATGCTCTTTGCGCTTCGGTCAGGGCGTAGTGCAAAGCCTGCTTTTGTTGGGTCGGGTTCATGGAGTTTCTGGGGTTACGGATCTGGACGCATCTTCGTTGCGAATGTAGCACAAAATACCCTGGGCAATGCCCTCAGCAACGGAGTCTGGATATTGCGTGAGGATTTGCCGGTCAAGGTTGAGAAAACCGACTTCAATGATAGCAGCGGGGGTATTGAGGTCAATTTCGTCGAAGGCGTGGTAGCTGGTCATGTCGGCGGTGATACTGCCGCTGTGGTAGGACAATCCCGTCCAGGTGCTGTAACGGTCGCGGATGCAGGCAGTCAAACGCCCGGCTTTTTCAGGGACCGAGTTGGAGAGCGCAGCCGCTACTTTGAAGCCAGTGGCCTGGTCGTTGATGTAGTCGCAGGAATCGGCGTGGATGGAGACGAGGGCAAGGGCGCGGTAGCCCTGCAACCGGGCATCAAATTCCTCCAGCAGATCAACATCGAAGCCTTCTTTCGCCAGTTTGTCCCGGACGAGGTTGGCGATGATCAGATTGATCTGTGCTTCGGTCAGGCCGTCAGGACAAACTGCCCCGGAATCATTACCCCAGTGTCCGGAAACGATCCCCAAAGAGGGACGGGGGCGCGGGGTAGGGGTCGGAAAACCGCCGGGCGGCGGCGCGTAGAGCGGGAAGTTGCTCAATTTCCCAGCCAGGGCAATGCGAATCAACCCTTCCGCGGTTAGGGAAGTGAATATGGTGGCGACGAGAAAAGCCAGGCCGAGAACGATAAAAATCTGGCGAAACAGGCTGGTCTGGTTTTCTGAGGGGGATTGCTTCATAGGTATTTATACTACACCAATTTAAGGCTGGCTGGCAAGTTAATTTGCGGGCTCTTTGGGAATCGGCGGGGAGGTCCCCAGATTTTGGGGTGTGAGTGGGGTGTACACCCCACTCACACTCCAAAATCTGGCATTAACCACGGCAAATCCCAAAGAGCCAATTTGCGCGTAAATGCGTTACCGCGCTTAAGAGATGAAGGATGAGGAATGAAGAATGAAGGCGGAAAGCCTGTCACTTCACTACGTTCAGCGCAAGCGCTAAGTGAAGTCGAAGGAATAAAGGGGAAATTTTCGGGCTATAATGTGGGTCAGGAGCCTGCTGATGAAAACTTTGTTGATCTTGCGCCATGCGAAATCCGACTGGGGAGACGCAAGTCTGCCCGATCATGATCGCTCACTCAGTAAACGGGGCAGAGTGGACGCCCCCAGAATGGGCGAACTGATCCGCGAGCAGGGTTTGATGCCCAACCTGATCCTGAGTTCCACTGCCAAACGCGCCCGCCGCACGGCTGAGTTGGCCGCTGAAGGGTGTGGGTATGAAGGGGAGATTCTCTTGAGCCGGGACATGTATGACGCCGGGCCGGAGGAATATATTGAAGCCATTAATGTGATGGCTGAAAATGAAGAGATTTTGATGGTCGTGGGTCACAATCCGGGGATGGAAGAGTTGGTGGATGTGTTGACGGACGAGTCGGTAACAATGACGACGGCGAATCTCGCACAAATAGAACTTCCTATTCAAAGTTGGCGTGATTTACGGGAGCATCCGGGGGGGAAATTACTTAACCTTTGGCGGCCAAAAGAACTTTAATCCGGCCTGGTAGTTCATCCCACCACGTTTCACCTCCTACAACGCGCAAAACATGGGTTCCCCCTGGTACGTCGTTCGCTCCCAAACCAGCGGCGATGATTTCTGTTCCTAAATCAGTAACCAGCCAATGCCCGAGCTCCGCCTCCATCCGGATAGGGCTGCGGATCGCAACCACGCCCACTAATTCTGCATCAAACAGGTCGAGCAGGTGATCGACATTCCAGTGCAGTTTTTTAGTTTTTGAGGGGACAAGCTGCCCCGATCCCAAACTCATTTCACGAAATCTTTGGTGTAACACTTCCCGAATAGGATGGGATGGACGTTCCCCGGAGCGGGTTGCATGGCGGAGCAGACGGAGTGCAAGCGAGGTCGCCCCGCGCGGATTCAGCGCGGAGCCGATGTAGATGTAATCTCCCGCGGGTAGTGTGACCATTTTTCCGCCCTGAAATCGTCCAAAGGCTAGTTCTGTTTCTTCTCGTAGGTGAATTCGCAGCAGGTAAGTGCCACCCTGGCCTTCATCACCAAAGATGTGAATTGAGGGGTTCACAAGGTTTGTTTTTCCGTCTCGCCAATGTATTCGGTTGGGAGGGGCGTTTCTACCGTTTTCCCGTTTTCGAGGGTCATTTTGTAGGCTTTGGCATTTGGACGGGAAGACACGACGCGGAGGTAGATCATTCTTTTCGCC
>DATDOR010000226.1:0-6106 GCA_035293165.1 Anaerolineales bacterium
AGCATCGCAACATTGTACCAGGCGGTGCCTCGCGCGCCGATGTGTCCTAAGACGCGAGGCTTGTCGTTCGCCAGGTATTTCGCCCCAACAGCGGTCACCGCCCCCGTCCGCATCCAGGTGATGAGCGTGCCGTCTACGATAGCGAATGGCGCGCCCGTTTCGGGGTCATAGAGGGTGATGAGCGCGAGTTCGGAGGGGAGACCGTACCTGTAATTGCCGTGAAAATCGCCAATGACTTTTACGCCAGCGGTATGGATTGGTTCCACATAGCCTTTCAGGATGTTGAAGAGTTTTTCCGGGTAGGCGAAGGCAAGGTGATCTTTGGAGGGCATGATCACTTTTTTTTCGCCATGTGCGCGCAATCCCAATTCGATAGCATCCAGGATTTCTTGAAGGCCGAGTTTGAGTTCGTCTATGTTTTCTTTTGAGAGGAATAGTATTTCGAGGCCGGACATCGCAACTCCTTAAAGTAGAGGTGTCTTCGAAAAAAAGGTGTGCGTGGGGGTGTACACCCCCACGCACACCTTTTTTTCGGGTCATTTCCACTCTGGGTTGAGTAGTTACATTAGGATAACAACTTTTTGTCGTAGGGATACAACGAGAGCAGCACTGGCCCGTCTTTGGTAATCAGAATTTCGTCCTCCAACTTGACACCATCCTGCTCGCCCACTTTCCCGGCATAACACTCAACGCTGACAACCATATTTTCCTTGAATTCACCCTGCGGAATGATTTTCGTACCGTTTGTGCCTGCAACATCCGCAAAGGGAATGAAGGGGGGTTCGTCGTCGGTGCCGATGCCATGCAGGACGACGGGATAGCGTTGGGCGCGGTAGGCTTCGGGAACAGTAGGAGCGTTACAGGCAATTTCTTCGTAACTGACGCCTGGTTTGCACATTTCCATCAGGGCGTAAATGAAGTCGTAGGCGACTTGGTAAGCTTCTTTTTGGACGGATGTGGGATGATCACCACAGAGGAATGTGCGGGAAATGTCGCAGGCGTAGCCCTCAATGCCGATCATGTCTGTGTCAATGCCGACGAGGTCTCCAGGGCGCACCATTTTAGTCCCTGCCTCGTGGAACCAGGGGTTGGTGTTCGAGCCAGAGGAAATGAGCCGGGTAAAGCACCACTCCCCGCCTCGGGCCAGGAGGCCGTGCCAGAAAGTGGCGAGGAGTTCGTTTTCGGTGATGCCAGGGCGGATGGCTTTTTCCATGTCGTAGAGGGCGGCTTCGCAGATGGCACAGGATTGGCGCATGAGTTCGATTTCGTCCAGGGTCTTGATGATCCGCGCGGCTTCCATCGATTCGTCGGCGTCGGTCAGATGGAAGTTCTGTTTTTGTAGGGCATTGAACCCGTAAAAATCGAGAAAATCCACGCCGAGTTTTCCGCCCGCGACGCCCCATTCGGCGAGGACATCTTTGATCTCCGAGGCCCATTTGACCGATTCTTGCGGCGCGAGGTAATCGGCGAAACGGGAATTCCAGTAGTGGGTGGGGCGCACGTCGGGCCAGAACTGTTCGGCGACGAAGCGGGATTGGTTGTATTCAAAAATAACAGGGCTGCCTTCGACCGGAACGAGGACGTAGTGGGCGAGGTTGACTGCCGTCCATAGGGGCATGACGCTGACCCCGGTGGCATACCGGATGTTGATAATGTCGGTGAGGAGGAGCGCACCCACATCGCGGGCAGCCATCTCCCGTTGGATTTTCTTGAGGCGGTCTTGCCGGAATCTGGCGAAGTCAATGCCTTTTTCTTGGAGGGTGTTGCGTTGGCCGAGGATGCGTTTGTCACGTTTGATGGTCATTGAAGAGTCCTTTTTTCTGACACGGATGGAAGGGAGACACGGATATTTTTTTCGTTTTCATCCGTGTCTCATCACTCCATCGTTCCTGTCCTAATCCGGTAGGGTTTGAGGGCTTGCCAATCCACTTCCACGCCCAACCCAGGCTTGTCCGGTAATGTGACCGTGCCATTTTCGGCCAGGATGGGTTTTGGAAGAATAAAATCACGCCGTTCGGGTGTCCAGGCAGGGGGGTCAAAGGGGAATTCGATGAAGGGAGCGTTCGAGACGGCAGCGGCGACATGCAAATTCGCCAGCAAGACCATTCCATCTCCCCAGGTGTGTGGGGAATAGACCGCACTATGCGCCTGTACTTCTGTGGCCAACTGCCGCGCCCGAAGCACACCGGTACTCCACGCCACATCCTGCTGGTAGACATCATAAGAGCCGTGGCGAAGATATTCGCGGAATTCGCCAAACTCGCGGTTGCCCTCCCCACCTGCAATGCGGATTTTTGTCGTCTTTCGCAACTCCGCCAGCCCGCGATAATCATGCCGGTGAAGCGGTTCTTCCAGCCAATACCCGCCAATCTCGGACAGGGCATCGGCCACATAACGGGCAGTCTTCAAATCCCAGGAGGGGGACGCGTCCCAGGGCATCCGCCAGGCCTGGTTGGCGTCTACGAGAATGTGCATATCCGGGCTAACGGTGTCCCACACGGCCTGGGCAATTTTGATGTCCTCGCGCGGGGTGGGGGAGTGAAAGCGGATTTTTAGCGCAGGGTATCCCAATGCCTTAAGCTTTTTCGCCGACTCCGCACGCTCTTCCGGGAGCAATTTCACACCTGTCGAAGCATACACCGGTACGACATTCGAACTCCCCCCAAGCAGTTTCCACAACGGCTGGCCAGTGATTTTGCCCATCAAATCCCACAACGCGATTTCGAGCGGCCACATCCGACCATAATTGAATTGCAGGGCATCAAGGATACGCACATGGCGCTCGATGGCGAAAGGGTCTTGTCCGACAAACAGGTATTCGTGCCCGGCAAAGCCCAGCATCGCATCGCCGGAGCCAACGCCTTCATAATCTCCCGCGCGGACACGGACGATAGTCGCGGTCAGGCTCTTGCGCGGGCGCGGATCCCAGGCCGCGTGGAAAGGTGGATCGAGGGGGTAACGGTAGTGGTGGATTTCGATTGAGTCGATCATTTTATTTGGAACACAGAGATTCACTGAGTTTCCACAGAGAGCACAGAGAAATTTTAAGAAAAACTCTGTGTATCTCAGTGCCTTCTCAGTGCTCTTGGTGTACCTTCTTGTTCTAAAACACAATTACATTCCTTAACGCCTCGCCGCGTTTGACCGCAGCAATGGCTTCGTTGATTTCTTCGAGGGGATACCGCTTCGTCACCAACTCGTCCAGTTTCAACCGCCCTTCCTGGTACAGCGCCACCAACCGGGGAATGTCCAGGCTTGGACGGGTCGAACCCATCTTGTTCCCCATCATGATCTGGTTGGCGTCGGCGAAATTGACCACTTCCAGGTTCAGTTTATCGCCTGAGGCAGGCAAACCGACCATTACCACCGTCCCGCCTTTGCGAAGGAGCAGCAAACCCTGTTTGAGGGCTTTTGTACTCCCCACCGTGACAAACACGTAGTCTGCCCCGCGTCCGTGGGTCAACGCTTTGACACGGGCAATGGGGTCCTCATTCGCGGAGTTGATCGTTTCCGTCGCGCCGAATTCGCGGGCGGCTTCCAGCTTACTATCTACCAGATCAATGGCAATGATCGGCTGGGCGCCTGATAACCGCGCGCCTTGCACACTGTTCAGCCCCACGCCGCCCGTCCCAATCACGACCACACTGCTCCCAGAGGGCACTTTCGCCGTATTCACCACCGCGCCCAACCCGGTGATCACCCCGCATGCCAGCAGCGAGGCCAGATCCAACGGCATGTTGGCAGGCACGGGAATCGCCTGGGACGAATCCACGACAACGTATTCCGCAAATGCCCCGGAGCGCATCGCCTGGAAGATCGGCGTGCCAGCCTGTGTATGCAGTACGTTTTCTCGATCCAGCCGGTGCCCCGTCTCGCACAAATGAGGCTGACCCTGCACGCAAAAGAAACAACGCCCACATGAGCGGATGAGCGTCACGACAACGTGATCGCCAGGCCGAACATTCGTCACCCCCAGTCCGACTGCCTCCAACATCCCGGCTGCCTCATGCCCATATATCGCGGGCAACCGCCCTCCCCACTCCCCTTCCATGTAAGAAATATCACTGTGGCAAATGGCGCACGCGGCGAGTTTGACCTTCACCTCCCCGGCCTGCGGCTCGCCCAATTGCACTTCCTCAATCACCAACGGTTTACCGAACTCATGGCAGACGGCTGCTTTCATTTGTTGAAATCTCCTTTGAAAGTGGTAATTTAATCCAGATCCACTCGCTCCACACCCTCAAACTGGAGGATGAAATCAGCCCCAAATGCCGTAGCGGGCGTTTGATACCCGGCAGGAGCAATGCCAGAAAGTACGTTTTTGATCGCTGCAAGGGAGGTCAGCGCGGTCAGATTGTAGGCTTCGGGTGTTCGCAATCTGGAAGTCGCCTTTTGACCGTTCTTATCCTGAACTTCCCCCCACACAAAAGTATAGGATTTTTCGCGCTCCTCGCTGGTTGAGCCACGCGGCCCGGCTTCTATGCTCCCCTTCAAGAAATTTTGGATTGGCCCCCAACCTAAGAATCTTCCCAAATAACGCGACATTCGTAACATCGTCAGAACCTTTTTAGAGGCAACGAAATAGTTCTCACTATTGGGTATCCCTGTACTATGATACGCGGTAAACACGTCCCCCCAGGTCATACGGGGAACTTTTTCCGCTCCCTGCCCGAAATCTATCATTCGATATTTCGATAAATGAGGAACCTGGGTAAGTTTTCCATTTTGACGAATCCGTCCGGGGAAAGGTAGTCCTTCAACAAAGGTTTTTCCTGTGCCGCGCGAAATCTGAGCCGGGCCATATTGGCGAAAAGCGAGCGTAAGATGTGTCGCCGAAGGTAACCGTCCCTTTAGGTGAGCGGCCAAACAATCCGTAGGTACGACATCATAACCAATACCGGGCAAAAACATGATTCCGGCTCTCCTGGCCGCATCACTCATTTCTGCCAACCCCTGATAGACCGCAATTTCCCCTGTAATGTCCAGGTAATGGGTGCCCGTCCGAAGACACGCATCCGCCATTTGCTTCCATGTCTGCTTGAAGGGGCCAGCAAAATGAAGTACAGCATCCACATCACGCAGGGCTGAATCAATGGCGTTGGGATCATCCAGACCAAAGACACAATGCTCTAAATCCAATTGCGCGCTTAGAGCTTTTATTGGCTCTGCACTTCGCCCCGCCAGGATCGGATGCAACCCTTGCTGGATTGCGTAATGAGCGGTTATTTCACCGGTATATCCGTTCGCACCGTATATCAAAAAATTAGCCATACCATACTCCTTATTTTGAATGTTCATTTAACATCACCTTTGCCTTTACATCTTCAATTACATGACACTCAACTCTAACCCCAACACGTCCAACTTTAACCGCTCAATCGCCTCTGCACCCGGCACCCCCTCTGCATCCCAGCCCATCAGCTCATAATACCGCCGTTTCGCCCAATCGAATGCCTCATCCGTGACCTCCACCCCAGCAATCGGGCCTTTCTCGAAGGCTTTACGCACCCTTTTGGGGAGCTTGTCATCATCTGCCGTAAACCCCTCCCGCAGGTTGAACAACCGCGCGAGCGTCTGCGCCCGTTCGCCGACCGCCAAAATATCATGGAGACTGTACTCCACCCCCGTCACCCCCGACAACACTTGGGCAAACTGCTCATAACTGTACGGGTAAAAATGACAGTTCACAGCGCAATCCTGGAAGTGCATCCAGTTCAACTCGTGATAGAAAATCTGCAACTTGTCCTCATTCAAAACTTTGTTCGAGACCGGGCCGATCTTTTTCGGCAGTGCCGAATTCACCCGCTTGATCCCCTCCCCTTCACTCATAAAATCGGTGTCGTGGACGTTCGCCATGTGATCCGCCCCCATCGGAGCAATCGCGTACCCCACGCCCAACACATGCTTGAGCCGGGGTTCGTGCATTGGCAATTCCTGTCCCTTCACGGTCAGGTTGAACTCTGCCGTCGCCGGGCCGAACCGTTTGCTCATCCGAGCCACTCCCTCTGCCAGCACATCGCCGAACCCTTCCCGGTGGGCGATCATCTCCACCGCCTTCACCAGCAGGTCGCCGTCCCCCCACCAGAATTCCAACCCGCCCGTGTCC
>DATDOR010000227.1:0-7559 GCA_035293165.1 Anaerolineales bacterium
AGCAATCGGGCCAGGCACCAGGAGGAGGCGGGCCTGGTGGAGGTGCCCCACTAGATGGGGACGGTTTTCCTGGTGGCGGACCCGGGGGCGGCGACTTTCCCGGCGGAGGGGGTGGTAACATAGGCTCCCTTCCCGAAGCCCAACAAACAGCCATCGCTTCCGGCGCTGGACGGCGGTTTGGCGGCAATGGCAGTCTGCCCACGGCATTTTATGAAGCCATCATCGAGTTTTTGCAAGGAAAAGTGCAATAGTTCGCCCTAGATCTTTGAGAATGAAAGGGAGGAGGTGGCAATTTTTTCCCTTCATTCTTTATGGGACACGATAAATTCAGTGCTCCCTGAGTTCCATACACCCACAATAAAAAAAGGTTCTTTGGGAATCGGCGGGGAGGTCTCTAGATTTTGGGGTGTGAGTGGAGTGTACACCCCACTCACACCCCAAAATCTGGCATTTACCACGTCAAATCCCAAAGAGCCCACAATAAAAAAACTCATGTGGAAACAGTGGCTACTCCGCAATGTTATTTTGAAGCACAGTATGATGTTGCCAGGGCTGAATTCTCTTACGTTTGGGCTTATAATGGCGGCGAATGAAATTTCGTAAGTTCACCCCACCTTTTTAGAAAGGTTGAAAGTTCTTGGATATCTATACGCTTCCTAAAAAAGTGTTCTATTTCTCAAAAGAAGAACTCTGGACTCTCTTTTTGATTTCTGCCTTCCCCATTCATGTTTGGACGATCATCCTTGTGCTCCGGGACTTCTCCTGGGTATCTGAGCGCACAGACTCCTGGGATGCAGTTGGGGTTGGTGCATACGGGCTTTTGATCGCCTTTGTTGAGAGCCTACTTGTATTCATCATAGCAATCCTGATAAGCGCATTAATTCGGGACCCCTGGAAAGAGGGTCGGAAAATTGTGTTGTTATTCACCCTGGTTATGGTAGTGAGTATATGGGCGATGATCAACCAGCTTTACTTTTTATCCGGGTTGTCAATTCCTGAAAGTGTCTTCCGGTTTTTGACGAGACAGGCACACCCATTGCGTGTCATTTACATTCTCGTTTTGGGTGTTGTCGCTCCTACGGTCTTACTCCCAATATATTTCGTTATTAAGTCGGACAAATTTGTTAATGGGTTACAGGGTGTTATTGACAGAATTTCATTGCTCATGATGTTTTACCTTGTGTTGGATGTAGGTGGCCTGATCATCGTCATCATTCGAAATCTTTGAGGACTATCCATGTACGATAGCAGGATCACTCGAAGGGATTTATTGAAGTTGGCCGGGGTGTTGACTCTAAGTTATATGTTTCCGCAAGTTTCCACAACGCCAATTCAGCAAAGTTCTAATCAAGAAAACGTTCTCGTCATCGTATTTGATGCATTTTCAGCTTCTAATATCTCTCTTTACAGGTATCCTCGGAAAACGACCCCAAATATTGACCGTTTAGCGGATGAGGCAATCGTTTATCACAACCACTTCGCAGGGGGGAATTTCACTACCCCGGGAACGGCAACCCTTTTGACAGGGGTACTTCCCTGGACGCATCGTGCGATTGGGTTCAATGATGTTGTTGCAAAAACATATACGCACAAAAGTATTTTCCATGCATTTGATACCTATCATCCCCTGGCTTTTTCCCATAATCTGCTTGCGAACACTTTGCTAAAGGATTTTTTCACCGGCATGGAAGGGCTGACGCCTCGGGAAAAACTTTATCTACAAGGGGATAAGTTTATCAACACGTTATTTTCTGCCGATGATGATATTTCTACTGTTGGCTGGCAAAGGGCGTTCAACCGTCAATTAGATGGAACCACATACTCACTTTTTCTTTCGCGGATATATGAATTCTATAAGAATCAGGGTTTCCAAAATATCCAAAAAGACTTTCCTCGTGGCTTACCAAGCCTGGCAGGTATCTATAATTTCCTTCTTGAAGATAGTATCAACTGGTTACAAAACCAGATTTCGACTTCATTGCAACCCTTCATCGGCTATTATCATTTTTTACCACCCCACGATCCTTATCATACACGGGCGGATTTTTACAACGCATTTGCAAAAGATGGCTACCGTCCCCCAAATAAGCCCCGGCACGTTTTACAAGAAAATCACTCCACACAAAAGTTGTTGGCGTGGCGGCAGGAATATGATGAGTATATACTCTATGTGGACTCTGAATTTGCCAGACTCTTTAACTTTATGGAAGAGCAAGGGTTTCTGGACAATACCTGGCTGGTTTTGACCTCGGATCATGGTGAAATGTTTGAACGAGGCATTCGTGGACATCGAACGAAAGTCCTGCACCAACCGGTGATTCATATTCCTCTTTTAATTTTCCCGCCGGGAGAGAGATCACGCGTGGACATTTACGATGTTACCAGTGCAATTGATGTCTTACCCACGCTGACACATGTGACAGGGAATAACATCCCTGATTGGACAGAGGGTACCATACTTTCTCCATTTTCGAATAAAGTACAAACCACTGAACGCGATGTGTTTTCAATACAAGCTGAAGGGTTAGATAGAAGTAATCATATTACAAAAGCCACCGTAAGCATGATACGAAAACCCTATAAACTCATGTATTATTTCGGTTATGACGAGCTAGGAGAAAGCAGGGAATTGGTTGAGCTTTACAATATCGTCGCCGATCTGGAAGAACTCAATAATCTGTTTGACTCAGAAAAAGATGTTACGAATAAATTGTTAAGTGTCTTAAAGAAAAAATTAGAAGCAGTTCGTTAACCCGGTACCTTAATATCATCAGAAAGAGTAAATTCGCATGACAAATTCCATCAACCGCCGTGAATTCTTGAAAATCGCCGGATTACTATCCGCAAATTTTTTGATGCCACGAATCTTTACCCGGCCGGCCATTCTCCAACAAAACACAACGGCACAAAATGTCTTGATTGTTGTCTTTGATGCCTTTTCCGCTTATAACATTTCCCTTTACGGATACGCTCGTAAGACGACCCCAAACATTGACCGGTTAGCGGATAAAGCAATTGTCTACCACAACCATTTCGCGGGAGGAAACTTCACCACCACCGGAACGGCCTCGCTTCTTACCGGAACCCTCCCGTGGACTCACCGGGCGATGGTTCCAAGCAAAACGGTCGCTAAAGATTTCGCACAAAAAAGCATCTTCCATGCTTTCTCCACCTATCACCGGCTGGCGTACACCCATAATACATTTGCTGACCATATTCTCGATACATTTTTCACCGACATAAATGATCTTACGCCCAGAGAAAATTTGTACCGGCAAAGTGATGCACTCGTCAACTCGCTGTTCAAAAAAGATGACGACATTGCCTCTTTGAGTTGGACACGTGCCCTAAAACAACAAGAAGACAACACCAATTACTCCTTGTTTTTCTCTCATCTCTACAATACTTACCGGCAACGAAAATATAAAGAACTGCAAGTGCATTTCCCGCGAGGCGTACCCAACATTAACGCTGACAACTATTTTCTACTTGAAGACAGCATAGATTGGCTCAACAACCAGCTCATCTCAGCGCCTCAACCTTTTCTGGGGTATTATCACTTTTTACCCCCGCACGGCCCCTACGCGACGCGGGATGATTTTTTCGGAACTTTTGCAAAGGATAGATATCGCCCTCCCAGAAAACCTAGAAACGTTTTTCACGAAGGCATTGCCTATACTAGATTAATCGATCAACGCAAGTGGTATGACGAATTTATTCTCTACGTAGATGCGGAATTTGCCAGACTTTATCGAAATCTGGGACAGGAAGGCTTGTTGGAAAACACCTGGTTGGTCCTGACCTCGGATCATGGTGAACTGTTTGAAAGGGGGATGAGCGGCCATAGCACCCCGTTACTCTACCAATCTATCATTCGCATTCCTTTAGTCATTTTTCCTCCGGGACAGCAATCCAGAATAGATATCTTTGAAAAAACCAGTGCAATTGATATTCTTCCTACCCTGGCCCATCTCACAAGCCAGGAGATGCCCGAATGGACTGAAGGAACCATCCTTCCCCCATTTTCTACCCAAGCTTCTGCTTCCAAAAGGGATATTTTTGTCCTGAGGTCCGATGAGACCAAAGTAAACGCCCCTATCAAAGAGGGGGCTGTAACGATTGTGAGAGAGAATTATAAACTCATATACTACTTTGGCTATAAAGAACTCGAGGGCAGCGAACTCATCGAACTCTTCGACATCGAAAACGACCCCGAAGAACTTGAAGACCTGTATTCATCTCACAAAGGCGTTGCAGACAGCCTATTAAAAGCCGTAAAGGATAAACTCGAGGAAGTAAACCGGCCCTACGTTTAGTAAACAAACTCGCTAACAACCTCTACATGGCTTGCTAAATCCCCCGCTTCAAATAAGCTTCCATCGCCGCAAACAGCCCCTCCATATCCGCCATCGTCAGTTCGCCCATGTGAGCAATACGAAACGTCGTCGGCTTGATCGGGCCATATCCTCCCGCGACCCGCATTCCGCGTTCGAGCAAGAACTTGTTCAACGCACCGACGTCGAATGTCTCCGCCTTGCGAATGGTGGTGACCGTCTGGGAACGGAAGCCTTCGGCGGCGTACAGCGCGAAATCATGTTCCTCCGCCCACTGTTGTGTGGCGGTCGCCATCGCACGGTGGCGGGCGAAACGATTCTCCAGCCCCTCCGCCAGGATACGGTCAAGCTGTAAATCCAATGCGTAAATGAGCGAGTTGGCAGGCGTTGCGGGTGTGGAATCCTTCAAGCGGTGCTTTTCCAGGCGCAACAGGTCAAAATACCAGCCCCGGTTGGGCACGGATTCCGCGCGGGCCAGCGCCCGGTCAGATGTCCCCGCAAACCCCAAGCCGGGTGGCAGGGCCAGCGCCTTCTGAGACGAGGTGAGCAGAAAATCAATCCCCCACGCATCCATCTCGATCTTCACCCCACTCAGGGACGAGACCGCGTCCACAGACACCAGCGTGTCCGCGCTGGTTTCATGCACGGCAGCGGCGATGTCCTTCACCGGGTTCATCAACCCCGTGGAAGTCTCGTTATGCACCACGCATACGATGTCGTAGTGCTGTTTCTTCAACGCACCGGCCACCATCTCAGGCGTCACCGGCTGGCTCCACTCGGCTTCGAGCCTGTCTGCCAGTTTACCGTTGGTCACGGCCACATCATGCCAGCGATTACCGAATGCACCATTTGTGCAGGATAAAATCCGCCCGTTATCAGGGACAAAATTCCGCACCGCGGCCTCGTGCAGCCCCGTTCCCGAAGAGGCAGTGATAAAGACCCGGTATTGGGTCATGAACACCTGGCGCAGTTTCTTCTCCGCGCCGTGAAAAATGGCTTCAAATTCTTTGCTGCGATGCGGAAGCATCGGTTGGGTTTGGGCAGCGGCCACTTCGGGATCAACATCCACCGGGCCGGGAACAAACATAGGCATAATTAACTCCTAATTGTTAATGGTTAATTGTTAAGTGCTAATGGTGGCTATTGACAATTAACGATTGACAATTAACCGTTAGCAATTAATCCGCATTGTACCAAAACGCACATTTAGGAGTTGATGAGAAACTGCCTGAAAGGGTACTTTAACGGATAAAATCAGGGTCTCGATACTCCCCTGAAGACTTCCGAAGTTTTATGCAAAAATGGTTCGCAAAAGCCTTGCACGCGAAACTTCGGAAGTCAGAGACAATATGCGAAAACGAACGTTCTTTCTGATCCTGATTCCAATCCTCCTCCTGGCCTGCCAGACGCTAAACCCGATCGGGGGTGTGTCCAGCCCGGTCGCGGCGACCCCGCCCACTTCAACACCGCTCAGTGCAGGCCCGCCGAGGGTGGATACGCTCACCCCGACCGCGATCCCCTCCCCAACCGGGACGCCAACTCCATCTGCAACCCCCACCCTGTCCCTGCCCACGCTTTCTCCGTTGGAAGGGCTATCGGAAACGGATTTTTCGGTGCGTTATCATCCCGATGGGGCGTTGTTTGTAGGCGATCAGATCAGCTTTGAAGTCATCGCGCCGCCGGATGTGAACCTGGACGGACGTGAGGTGGTGATCAGCCTCGAGGGGGCGGAGATCGCTCGGGGCGGGTTTGGAGGATTTGGCATTGGGGGACGCAAACAGGCGACGTTTTGGTGGTCTTGGAACACGACGGGACTGAAGGCAGGCGACCACACGCTGACCTATGCCGTCACCGAAGGCCCAACATGGACGGACACTGTCACACTGCTGCCCGCGAGCGCGTACCTGTTCCCCGAACCAGACGCGGTCTGGGCAACGGCAGAGAGCGATTGCTGCGTGTATTATTATGTGACCGGGACAGAGGCCGAGCGGGATTTGGCGACCCTGATGGATACGGCAGACGCGCAGGCCGACTCGGCCCTCGCGAAGATTGGCGGGGAATTTGATGAACCGATTGAAGTGGTGTTTATGCCGCGCGTGCTGGGACACGGCGGTTTCGCAGGTGGAGAGATTTATATTTCGTACCTGGACCGGAACTACGCCGGGAACGCGCCCGCACAGGTGCTGCATCACGAAATGGTACATATTTTGGACGGGCGCGCGGGCGGCGACCTCCGCCCGACCATGTTCGTGGAAGGGCTGGCGGTGTATTTGAGCGGGGGGCATTTCAAGCAAGAACCGCTGATATCTCGCGCGGCGGAGATGGTGGATTTGGGTTGGTTTTTGCCGCTCGGTCCGCTGGCGGATGATTTTTACAACGCCCAGCACGAGATCAGTTACCTGGAGGCGGCCTCGTTGATTGAGTTTATGGTAGAAAAATGGGGTTGGGAGGCGTTCAACGATTTTTACCGGGACATCCACACGCACCCCAGCAATTTGCAGTCGGCAGCGATCAACCAGGCGCTGAGCTTGCATTTTGAAATTACGCTTGACCAGTTGGAAGCGCAATTCCTGGAAGCGTTGAACAAAATGCCCGATGGCCCTGCGTTGGAAGATGACGTGCGGCTGTCGGTAAGCTTCTTCGATACGGTGCGCCGCTACCAGCAGGCATTGGATACCTCGGCCTATTTCCTGACTGCCTGGCTGCCAGGGATTACGGAGATGCGTGACCGGGGAATCGTGGCCGATTATGTCCGCCACCCGTCCGAGCCGGATAACCTGGCGCTGGAGACGCTGATGGTGGAGGCGGATGCAGCTCTGCGTGCGGGCGATTATGCGGAGACCGACCAGACCCTGAGGGCAGTCAACTCGGTATTGGACGCCTACGCGGCGGGTGACCTTTCCCCGTTTTATGCCGACCCACTCGCGGCGGATTATTTTGCCATCGTAGAAGCGGCGTTGGCGGCGGGATACACCCCGGAAAAGATTGTGGTTTCCGGGGGGACGGCGATAGTGTGGGGGAAGGAGGAAGGGGTGGAACTGGTAGAGGTGGATTTAGTGAGGGAGGAGGAGGGATGGAAAGGGGAGTGACCGGTATTCGGTGTTTAGCTTTTCTTCAAGACAAATACACAGACAGGCAGTCCCTGGGGCGTACGCTGCAATTTTGCCGTTTGTGTAACTGCCTGGTTTACCAGATTCTCCAGCAAGTGTGCGTCCATCTTGCAAA
>DATDOR010000228.1:0-5592 GCA_035293165.1 Anaerolineales bacterium
GCAAAGCCCGTCATGTTGGTTGCCAAAACGGATACCAATTGACCAATCCATATCGTTGTAAATCCCAACATGCCTGCGGGGCGTCTTGTCTTCGATTCCATGGCTACTCCTGTAGTAACAGCGTGTCAACGAGCCGGGCCAAACCTGCTTCGTCTATCCGGTCAACCTGCCGGTGAACAAGCTGGCCTTCACGGAAAAAGAGAATGGCCGGAAGGCCGCGTACACCACAGGCAGCTATCGTATCCGGGTTATTATCCGCCTCTACTTTGGCAACCACCAACCTGTCGCCCCGCGTTTCTGCCAGATTCTGCATCCAGAGGCTGACATCTTTACAAGAGGGACACCATTCAGCCCAAAAGTCAACGACAACAGGTTTTTGAGTTTCCAGGACGGATGTATTGAACAGTTCGTCTGTTACATCAATGGGTTTGTGGTGCATCTTTCTTCTCGTGACTATTCATCTTCGCCCTGAAATATGGGTTCAGGTTTTCAGAAATCATGACGCGGGATACGCGCAAACGAAATGAACCCAGGTTCATACAGGTAATCAGCTTCCTGGTCTGAATGGTTACAAGCCCGGGTCCAAACCCGGGCTTGTCGTTTTCTTGAAGTGGATCACTTCACTCGATATAAATTTCGACGTGGGAATCCTCATCATCCACTTCGACGATTTTGCCCGTCACGTCATGGCGCACGGCCTCCATCAGCATTTGAATTTCGCTGTCGAAATCCTTTAGCTCATCCACAAACCGCCCGCCAAAACGCAGGCCCACTTCCATCAGGCTGAGGGGCAGGTTGACGTTGACTTTCGTACCTGTACCTTCGACGACGTGAATGCGTAAACGTTTTGCGCCTTCGCCATTTGACTTGGAAACGACCGGGCTGGATGCCGCGACCGGAGCTTTTTCAACCTTCCCGGCGGGGGCGGGCGGCGTTTCCGGGGCAGGGGGTTGTGCTCCGACAGCTTCCAGCAACCGCGCGCCTTCTTCAGGGGTTACTTGCTTGTTGGCGATCATTTCGAGAATTTTGAGTCTTTCTTCTGTGTTCATGGTAAATCTCCTTATTTGGGGTAAATGACTTTTGGTATTGGGTATTTGATATTCAGCATCCAATATCTATTATCTAAAACTGTGCCAGACTGCCCGACCGCCGGGCTTCGTCTTCGGCTTTGCGGTAGAGCCAATATCCGATGATGGGCATCAGCAGGCCAAAAATGGTGACAATCGCGATTTCCGTTTCGATGGGAGCCAGTTCCGGGAACCCGGCAGGGTAACCCATCATCGTCGAGCGGAAGGCGTCCACAGCGTAGGCGAGGGGGATGACTTTTGAAACGGCTCTCACCGGCGCGGGCAGGGCCGAGAACGGGAAAAAGTTGGCGCATAAAATCAGAAAGGCGAATTGGAGCAGATTCGCGACCGTTTGCGCCGTTTCCTTGATCCGCAGGGTGAGGGCGGCAAAGGCAAAACCTACGCCGAATGTACCGCTTAGGGACATCACGAAGAGAAAAAGTCCAAGCCCTGGGTTTTCAAAGGGTACCCGGCCCAATATGGCCGCCATGCCGAACATAGACACGATAGAGACCGCGCCCGTCCAAAAAAGCAGGTTCGCGACGCGAGAAACCAGGTTGGCAAACTTGCTGGCTGGGGAGAGATAAAGCTGTTCCAACGTGCCCTGCACTTGTTCGTGGCGCACATTCACACCAATCGTCCAAAGGGTGTCACTCAAAAAGATGAACATGACGAAACCATATGTGACGATGCCAGCCGTATTCGCGCCGCCGCCTTGCGCGCCCTTTGAGAACATCGTCGCCGCTAGCGAAAAGACTGCGATGATGATAAACACCTGCGCGAAGGATGTGACAAACTGCACCGGGTAGCGTGCCAGGACAATCAACTCTTTTTTGACCATCGCCCAGAAGGCAGACCAGGTGGCGGAAAAGCCAGTTAATTGGTAATTCGTAACTGGTAACTGATAATTGTTATCTTGGTCAGTTGCTTGCATGGGTATATTCCTTTTCAAATTACGAATTACTAAAACTGTCCCACCCCTTCATTTTTCCTGACACCGTTCTCCACTTTCGTGAAGACCCAATATCCAAACAAGGGGGCAACGATCAGGAAAACCCAAAGAACGGCCAGGTCGAGGTACCATTCACCGAAGAAGAATCCGACACCTAGCAGGGCAGAGCGCACCCCGTTTGTCATCCAGGTCGGTGGAAAGAGCAGGGCAAACAAGCGCAGGAACGGGGGTAATATCGTAATGGGGAAGAACACACCCATCAAAAAGTTGACGCCCCATTGCATCAGGTTGATCAAGGCATTGGCCTCTTTCAATTTGAGTATCACGGCTCCAAACAGCAGGGTCATCCCATATAGGGGAATCATCCCAACGAGAATAAACAAGAATGCAAGAAGCAATTCACCCTGGAACGGATTCACACCCAACACCCACGAGCCGATGAAATAGGAAGCAAACGCCGAGAGAACTGAGCGGATCATACTGTACAATGCTGTTCCCCCTGCGACCCACAGACGGCTGGTCGGGGTCAGATAGAGCGCCTCCAGCGTACCCGTTTCCATCTCCCAGCGCAGCCAGTAAGCCACATGCCAAAAGGCAAATGAAACCATGCTGAATACACTGGCACCAATCAGCATGTAAGCGACATAATTATCCGTGCCTGTGTTTTCCTTGAAAATCGCCGCGGCATCCGGCCCGGCGCTGGCGCGCCCTAACAGGATCGGCATCGCCGCAAACACGATGGGGATAATGATGTCCGTAAACAACTGGCCGGGATAACGGGTGATCGTGACCAGCCGCATTTTTGCACTGGCAAGCGTCACGGCGAGGTGGGAGCGGAGGGTGGGGGTGGTTGTAGTCATTTTGAGTTTCCAGTGTTCAGTGTTCGGTTTGGCATTCGGACTGAATACTATTTACTGAATACTGCTTACTGATTCCGCGTATCCTCTGCCAACGTGCGGCCTGTTTTAGCGATGAAGACATCTTCCAGGGTTACTTCTTCGGGAATGATCTTTTGGATCATTGCGCCATGTTGGGTCAGGGTTTCGATCAGACGGGGGAGCGTATTTGTGCCGTTCGAGGTGACGATGGTTAACTGGCTCGCGCCGTCCATTGCGCTCAGCGTTGCCTGGCGAACCATCGAGAGGTCACGAATGGCGTCGGTTGCTTTGCTGGAGATAACGCCCTCGATCCGCGTCACCTGATCCTTCCCTAACGAGGCCTTCAACTCGGACACAGGGCCAATCGCAAGCAGTTTACCATGATCGATAATGGCGACCCGCCCACACAGGGTTTCGGCTTCGGCCATGATGTGGGTGGTATAGATGATCGTTTTCCCCTGCGTGTTTAACTGGCGGACAATCGCGCGGAGTTCACTCGCGGAGGGGACATCCAGCGTGTTCGTCGGTTCGTCGAGGACGAGCAGCGGTGCATCGTTGATCAGGGATTTGCCAAAAGCCAGTTTCATTTTCTGACCGGAAGAGTAGGTTTCAACCGTCCGGTCGGCAACGTCACCCATATTGAGCAGATCAATAATTTCCTTCGTGCGGCGGACGCGGGCTTCCGGGGTCAAGTGGTAGAGTGCACCGAAATACAGCAGGTTTTCGCGGGCGGTCAGTTTCCAGTATAGGCCGCGTTCTCCCATCAGCATGCAACCGACACTGGCCCGAACTTTGTTCGCATCCTTTTCGATGTGGTACCCGTTCAACCAGGCCTCGCCCCCGGTGGGCAACAGCAGCGTCGTCAAAATCTTGATTAGCGTGGTCTTCCCCGCTCCGTTCGGGCCGAGCAAACCGAAAATCTCGCCGGATTTGACTTCTAGCGAAACGTCCTTCAAAGCTTCCACTTCGCGCTTTTCCGATTTGAAGATGCCTTTGCGCTGTTTGGTGATGTAGGTTTTGCTTAAATTTTGCACAAGTACTGCTGAGTTTGTTTTTAAAACTCCGGTCATGCCTGATACTCCATCCAGATTAACGTTTGTTCAGGGGAAAAGCCCAGATGTTTGAAAGCTGTTTTGCCGCGACCGGCAGGATATTCGAGACTCAACTTGCGCCGGGCAGAGAACTCCCACCGGGCGTGAGAAAGCAACGCGGGAATGGCGGTCTCTTCAAATTCGGGCGGGGAAGCCACCCAGAGCCGGTCGGCGGCCCCATGCGTTCGCTGCCAGACCAACACCCCCAAAAGTTCATCCTGCCAGGTTGCTGACCACTGTTTGATGTGGGTATCTTCCAGCAAGCGGTAAAAAAAACCGGCCAGCCCAGGCTGCAGCGTGTTGCGTTTGAAAGGGAGATACCAATCCAGGGCGGGCGGGTGCATCTGCTCGAACCAGTACGTCTGCTTGGGCCAGTGTTCCCGCCGCCGTGAGCCGATGACCGGCCCCAACAGGGCAGGGGGGGCTTCGTCGAGCGTGTTCGCCACCCAGGTCGTGCGCCGCGTCCGTTCGACAAATCCGAGCGTTTGGTACAGCTGAAATGCAGGCGTATTTTCATCCCGGACATGTAGCCAGGTTGCATCCGCTTTCCGCTCGCAGCTGTACTCCAATGCCGCTTCCGTCAGCGAACGGGCAATTCCTCTTTTCCGGTAATCGGGGTGGACGGCGACGTTCGCGATCAGGTAAATTTTCTTCCCCCGCGCGGGCATGGAGAAATGGCTCAAATTTCCGACCACGCGGCCATCATCTTCCCACACGAATCCCGAATAGGGCGCGGAGTCCTGTATAGGGGACAACACCGCCAAATGCAACAATCCAGAACGCCGGGCAGTCAAACGCATGTGGCGGATGTATCGCCGCCCTTCATCATCCAGCGTGTCGGAAAAGCACAACTCGATCAGGTCTGCGACAGGGCCGAGATCACGGCGCAAATCAAAACGCCGCAAATGCGGGTGAGCGGGGGGTTGGTAGGAAAGGGTGATGATGGTCATGTACAGATTATAAAACACGAGTTCAAGATTTTCTCGTTTTTGGCTCTGTGAATATCAATATCTTACTTTATATTTCGAATTTGTCAAGTGTAACTTTTGAAATATTGATACAACCATTGATTTTGAGATATTTTTCTGTGGTTGAACTTCAGATTTCTTAATAACCCATCAGAATTCTTGATAACCTCTTGCATTCAACGTAACCGTTCAGTTCCCCCACCTGCAGGGGGTAAGAACCCGAAAAAATGGTGTCCGCAGGGGGTGTACACCCCCTGCGGACACCATTTTTTCGGATAATCCCCTCACCAAGTGAACGGTTACCATTCAACTTTCGTTTCGTAAACGTAACTGCTCAGCCCAAAGTAGGAAATAGCAAAAAGTCTTTCTTGGATGAGGACAAAGGGGCAAATGTCCCCTACAAAAAGGGACAGGTATCCGTTCAGGTAAAGCGATAACGGGAGTATCTTTAGGCTTACCATAAGAAATTCCCTTTAAATGTTTAGTCCCACCAAAGGATTTGAAATGAGCGAAAGCGAAGAGATGTACCTGATCACCGTCGTTGGACTGAGCGAGCAAGAGCCGGACGCCCCAGTCCCTATCTCCCGGCTGGCGGCAGAACTCTCTGTTCAAACCGTTTCTGCAAACCAGATGATC
>DATDOR010000229.1:0-2819 GCA_035293165.1 Anaerolineales bacterium
AGCGATACAGCACGATTTCGATGGGGCCATGCCAGGGGAAGATGTGTTCGGCGAATACGGTGCATCTGTGTGCGCGGGAGAATGGTTGGACGGTAGCGGAGACCGGGACGACGACCGCCCGCCCGCCGGCGACGCCGGTGAAGTTGGGCGCGTTGGCCGGGCAGAATATGGAGCCAGTGCGTTATTCGCCGGTGCATGAATGGCATGTGGGGCGAAAGGCGAAGATGCTGGTCGCGGGGTTGTGGATCAGGCCGGAGCATTATGGGGATCCGGTTGCGGAGGTGAAAGCGGTGCGAGAGCGGGTGGGGTTGATTGATGTGAGTACGCTCGGCAAATTGCGGATGACCGGGCCGGGCGTGCCGAACCTGCTTGATAAGCTGTATGTGAATAAGTGGCAAAAACTGGGTGTTGGCCGGGTGCGGTATGGAGTGATGTGTAACGATGAGGGGGTAGTGACCGACGACGGTGTGACCGGGCGGCTCGGCGAGTTCGAATGGCTGACGACGACGACTTCATCGGGCGCATCAGCAGTGTATGAGTATATTCAATGGTGGGTGCAGTCCGGTTGGGGGGACGGGGTGCATGTGACAAATGTGACGGAGAATTTTGCGGCGTTCAATCTGGCGGGGCCGCAGTCGCGGGAGGCGCTGGCGAAGGTGACGGATAGTGACGTGTCGAATGAGGCCTTCCCGTATATGCACGTCCGGCAAATGCAGGTGGCAGCGGTGCGGTGCAATGTGTTTCGGATTGGGTTTACCGGGGAGTTGTCGTATGAGATTCACGTCCCGGCTGGGTATGGGTTACATGTGTGGGAAGCGTTGATGGAAGCGGGCGCGGAATTTGGTATTTTGCCGTTTGGGTTGGAAGCTCAGCGGGTTCTTCGGCTGGAGAAGGCGCACATTATTGTCGGGCAGGACACGGACGCGTTGACCGATCCGATTTCGGCGGATATGGCGGGGTTGGTGAAGCACGATAAGCCCAACTTCCTGGGAAACCAGCCGTTGGCGCGAATTGCAAAGGATGGGCCGAAGCAAAAGTTGGTTGGGTTTAAGATGGTGACGGCGGGGGTAGTGCCGGTGGAGGGGTTGCAGATTGTAAAAAAAACGGAAGACCGAATACCGGAGACGGATGTACAGAATTTGGAGATTCTTGGATGGGTAACTTCGTGTCGTTTTAGCCCAACGTTGAATGAGGTGATCGGTTTATGCTGGCTTCCGGTGGAGTTGGCAGAACGGGAAGGGGCAGCGTTTACGATCCGGCGGGAGGGGAAGCTAGTAGAGGCGAGGGTGCATCATGGGGCGTTTTATGATGTGGAAGGGGAGAGGTTGAGGATGTGATGAGAGCGCTAGTGTTTCACTTTCCCTTCCATTTAGGTTTTCGTTTTTCGGCAAATGCCCGCGGGCCTTCCAGGGCATCCTCGGAGTGAAGCATTTTCGTGTAAGTTTCCAGTTTGCCGCTGTGAAGGAGTTCATAACTTTCTGCGACGGTTAAGGAAGAGGTGGCGCGGGTCACTTCTTTGACAGCGGCAATCGAAAGCGGCGCGGCCTGGATGATGATGGTGGCAAATTCTCTGGCTTTATCCATGAGTTGTTCGCGGGGAATCACGGCGTTGACCATCCCCCATCGTTGCGCCTCTTCCGCACCCATCCGGCGCCCGGTCAGGAGCATTTCCTGGGCGATGTAGTAGGGCAGGCGTTTGGGTAGGCGAAGGGTGGCAGCATCGGCAATCAAACCCACGAAAATCTCGGGAAGGAAGAATTGCGCGTGGTCGGCGGCGACGATCAGGTCGCAGGCGAGCGCGAGTTCGAAGCCCCCGCCGACCGCCATCCCGTTCACTGCGGCGATGACGGGTTTGTTCAGGTCGTGGTGTTCGGTCAGGCCGCCAAACCCACCCACGCCGTATTCGCCCTCGAGCGCGTCCCCCTCTGCAGCTGCGTTCAGGTCCCACCCGGCAGAGAAGAACCGGTCCCCCTCCCCGGTCAGGATGGCGACTCGGAGATCGGGATCGTCTCGAAATTCTGAAAATAATTCGCCCATCGCGCGGCTGGTGGCGTTGTCAATCGCGTTCGCCTTGGGGCGATCCAAAGTGACTTCGAGGATTTTTCCGTTGCGGGTGATTTTTAGGGGTTCGCTCATCATAATCGGCCGAGGTAACTTGGTACACAGAAGGCACAGACTTTCACAGAAGGAAACAGAAGTTTAAATTTTCTGTGGCCATCTGTTTCTGCTGTGTTTTCTGAGTACTATTTCTTTTCATACGGTCTGAGCAACGCTCTTGAAATAATGTGCCGTTGGATTTCGCTCGTGCCATCCCAGATGCGCTCGACGCGGGCGTCGCGCCAGAAGCGGACGATGGGGTTTTCTTCGGCCAGGCCCATCCCGCCGAAGATTTGCACGGCTTCGTCTGTGACCATTGCAAGCATTTCGCTGGCGTAGAGTTTCGCCATCGCGTAGTCTTCGTCTTTCGCTGTGCCCTGATCGGTGCAAAACGCCGCGTCGAGGGTGAGCCATTCCGCCGCGCGGAGTCGAGTTGCCATATCTGCGAGTTTGAAAGAAACACCCTGGAATTTCCCAATCGGTTGGCCGAACTGGACGCGGGTCGCCGCCCAATCCAGGGAGAGTTCCAGCGCGCGCTGCGCCCGGCCAATGCAGACCGCCGCGACAGACAAACGGGTCGAACCGAGCCATTCGTTCGCCACATCAAACCCTTTGTGTTCCTCGCCCAAGATGTTCGTGGCGGGGATGCGACATGCATCAAACTCCAGGATGCAGTTGTGATAGCCCCGGTGGGAAACGACTTCATACCCCCGTTTGACGGT
>DATDOR010000230.1:0-3993 GCA_035293165.1 Anaerolineales bacterium
ATTGGAACAAGCCAAGTAGGCAGGTTGGGGTGTTGTTGAACAGGATGTTCTCCCCGGAATGGGTTCGCCTAAAGAAAGTGCAGCGCGGAACCGTGCGTATCTGCATGGGTTGGGATTATGAAACATGACTCACCACATTAAACCCCAAAACCGATCTCCCATTGCTTTAGATGTTACACCTGAGTCGGCAGGCTGGAAGCATCTTGGTTTTCGAGCAATTACCCTTCAAAAAGCGGGAACCTATTCTGAACCAACTGAAGGAAAGGAGGTGGCGCTCGTGCCGCTTTCCGGCTCCGGCAGGGTAACGGTGGGCAGTCAAACCTTTGAACTCGCGCGGGAAAGTGTGTTTACCGAAATGCCGCAGGTGTTGTACGTCCCTCCCGACCACGAGATTTCCATCCAGGCGAAGGAGAACTTTGAATTTGCTACGGGCAGCGCGCCCGCGCAGGGCAGGTACCCCGTGCGACTGTTTCACCCCCACGAAATGAAGCAGGAAGTACGCGGGGGAGGTGCGGTAACCCGGCAGGTTAACCACATCCTGGCGCACCCCCTTCCCGCCGAACGGCTGATTCTGTTCGAGGTGTACGTCCCCGGCGGGATGTGGTCGGGCTACCCACCGCACTGCCACGACGGGTATATGGGATCACCCTACCTGGAAGAAATCTATTATTATCGGATTATCCCGGATGCGGGTTTTGCCATCCACCGCAACTACCGGCGGGACGACGACTTCGACGAATTATTCATCGTAAAAAACGGCGATCTCGTCCTGGTCACGCAAGGATTCCACCCGGTCGCCGCGCCCCCAGGCTCAAACATTTACTTCCTCAACTACCTCGCAGGAGACCTGCTCGAGGATGCACGGGGCACGCCCCCATTCGATGACCCCGATTGGGGTTGGATCAAAACGGATTGGGGCGGACGGGCGATGGGGCTGCCTGTTGTGAGTGGATAATGATCGAACCCGTACCTTTCCCGATTGGTGTGTGCACTTGGACATTTGGCGACCTGCCGCTCGCCGAGATTGCCCGGAAAACGGCGAGCCTCGGTCTGGACGGGGTGGAACTGTTGGGAGACCTGAGCCGGTATTCAGCCCGGGAGGCCAAAGACATCCTGGCGTCAGCCGGGCTAGAAATATTTTCCTTAACCCCGACGGATGCGGACCTGGCACATCCTGACGAAACGATCCGTGGACAAGGTGTAGACTATTATCTCCAGCTGCTGGACTTCGCGGCTGAGCTGGGGAGGCCGCTGGTCTCCTGTCACGGTCTGGTCGGTCGGGTAGCTGCCCTGACAAGTATGGATCAGGAAATGGCCTTACTCGCCAGTTCGGTACACCAGATAGCAAAAGCCGCTCAAGAACGGGGGTTGCGTGTGGTGTTTGAAGTGCTGAACCGCTATGAAACCCATACCATTCATACCTGTCAGCAGGCGGTTAAGTTTATTGATGGGTTGGCAGTCGCTAACATGGGTGTGCTCCTCGACGCTTATCACATGAACATTGAAGAATCACAGCCAATAAAAGCCATCCAGGAGGCTGGGCGCCTGCTCTGGCTCTATCACGCGGCCGATTCAAACCGGCAAGCCATCGGCCGCGGCCACACCGATTTTGAGGGCCAGTTGAACGCCCTGCGTTCTGCGGCATATACCGGGCCAATTATCCTGGAGTGTACGGCTCCCGGGCCAAATCCCTTCACCCCCATCAAAGATAACGATTCATTCGTCTGGCTAGAAATGTATCTGGCCGAGTCTTTAACATGGCTGCAGAAAATTTTTTCCAAACCGGTTTATGGAGAGTAGTATGAATGAAGTCCCTTCATGATTTTGACATGGCGCGCTTTCTGATGGAGTCTGAAGTGACCCAGGTTTTTGCTGCCAGGGGTGTGCTGGTGGATAAGGCCATTGGTGCCGCCGGAGACATCGACATAGAACTGCCATTTGCCAAAACCCACCCCGTTTACTTAAATGGTGTAGCGGGATTGCGAGAGGCGCCAGCCCACTCGATTAGGGCACTCCTTCCGCGCGGTTTATTCCACCTGGAGAAATAAGATGAAATTAGGAATGTACTCAGATTCGCTAAGAAATCTTGGCTTTCTAGAAATGCTGGACTGGTTGTCTGCTAACCAGTTCGAAGCAGTTGAGATCGGGACGGGAAATTTTTCCACCGCCCCCCACTGCGATCTTGACCGTTTAGTGGAAGATCAAAGGTACCAGGCTGATTTCATGGATGCAATCGAAAGCCGTGGTCTGGAGTTGAGCGCCCTTAATTGCAATGGTAATTTGCTCGATCCCCATCCAATTCGCCGCTCAAACGCTCAGCTAATTTTTCACAAAACCGTTCAGGCCGCTGCACGCTTGGGCATTGATACGATTGTCACCATGAGTGGCTGCCCGGGTGATCCGGATGGGGGTACGTATCCGAATTGGGTGACCTGCACCTGGCAGGCTGAATTCGTTGACTTGCTGGAGAAACAATGGGAGCAGGATGTGGAACCCTTTTGGGTAGAAGCCAGTCGATTCGCGGCGAATCATGGTATAAAAATAGCTATTGAAATGCATCCCGGCCAGGTTGTTTACAACACCCGCACCATAAAAAGACTTCGTGATATTTCTGGGCCAAACCTGGGCGCCAACCTCGATCCTAGCCATTTGTTCTTCCAGGGGATGGATCCATTGGTTGTGATCCGCGCCCTGGGCAGCGATTTTATTTTCCATGTCCATGCGAAGGACACGCGGCTGGACCCGCAAGAGATGGCATTGAATGGTGGCTTGGATACACGCCGAATGGGCCAGGCTGGCGTGCGAGCCTGGGATTACCGGACTGTTGGATTCGGGCATAACGCAGGATGGTGGCGCGATTTTGTCAGCATGCTGCGTTTGGTCGGCTATAATGGAGTTCTCAGCATCGAACACGAAGATCGGCTTATGTCCGGAACTGAAGGCATTCAAAAAAGTGCCGCCTTCCTGCGTCCCATCCTCTTACGCACGATGCCCGATTGAAAATGTCCATCGAACAACCTAAAAGGAGGCAGCTATAAAAAAGATCCGCGGTCAAAAATCAATTGCATTCTATTTTCGTAACTGCTCAGGCTAAGAGAGAAGGTTTCCCCTCGCCGGCTGAGTAGTTACCTATTTTCTATGATTCGGAGGATTACACCCCATGAACAAAAAAAATGTTTTGATATTTTCGTTAGTTGTCCTACTAGGGGCTGTTGTAGCAGCCTGTACTCCCCCTACCCCGGAAGTCCGGATTGTCACCCAGGAAGTTGAAGTGGTCGTGACACAAGAAGTTGAAGTGGTCGTCACTCAGGAAGTTGAAGTGGTCGTCGAAGTCACCCCACAACCGATTGGTGGTGAGCTGGTACTGTATGCCTGCCTGTTCGACCCGGACAAGCTTGAGGTACTTTTCCAGACCTTTAAAGCTCAATATGGCGTGGATGTCACCTGCCTGGACATGAGCAGCGGCGAGGCGCTCGAACGCATCCGGGCAGAGTCGGGAAATCCGCAGGGCGATGTACTGTTTGGGACGACCAATCTCTCGCACGTCAACCTGGCTGCGGAGGGGTTGCTCTTGAACCATCAAGGCGTTGGCTGGAACTTGTTCCCCGAAGGCCCATTGAAGGACCCCAACGGTGGCTGGACTGGTTTCTACTACGGTGTCATTGGTTTCGCTTGCAGCCCTGAACGGCTCGAAGAGATCGGCGCCGAATGCCCGACATCCTGGGCACAACTGCTTGACCCGGTCTACGCCGGAGAGATCGTGATTGCCAGCCCGGCCGCCTCCGGGACTTCGTATACGGTATTGAGCGGTCTGGCCCAGTTGCTCGGCGTCGATGGCGCGTTTGAATACTACGCCGAATTCGATAAGAACGTGGCCCAATACACCGAATCCGGCAGCGCCCCGGGTAGAATGGCTGCCGCGGGAGAATTCGCCATCGGGATTGCATTCGCCCACGATATCCAGGTCCAGCAGGATAACGGGTTGCCCGTGAT
>DATDOR010000231.1:0-7130 GCA_035293165.1 Anaerolineales bacterium
CCTGGCGCTTCCGCCAGGAGCATGGCGTCCACGGCATTTGGAACCCGTATGTCAACCTTAAAGCCACTCTCGCACGCCACAATCTCACCCCCGACTTCATCCCTGCCCTCGAAGAAAGCTGGCTTTACAAACACGGCAACCGCCTGAGCATCACCCCCGTCGGGAGCCTCATCCGCTACAGTTGGGTCGCCGCTCCCCTGCACTACCTGATGCTCTTTCTCCATCCGCGCTTTCTCAACGCTCTTGGGCTTGACGATTGGGTTACCCTCATCCATGCCTGGGGTGGTATTTTGTACGGCCTGGGGGTGGACCCTCTCGCCGAGGACCAACCCCTCGACGGACAGACCCTCGCCGACTTCACTGCTCGCTGGTCGCCTGCCCTCCGCGCTTTCGTCGTTGGCCTCACCCGCAATGGCATGGCCGCCCCTCCCGAAGAGGTCCCCCTCTCCGGCTTCCTCGCTTTCCTTCGCTTCTACACCCTGCTTCGCCGCGACAACTGGCAATTCTCCTACCTTCCCACAGATGGTGGAACCGGCCTGGCGGAACCGATGATGAATGCGATCATTGGGCTGGGCGGAACCTTGCAACTGAATACGCGCGTCACCCACCTCGAACTATGTCCTGACGGGTGGCGAATCTACACCCAAACGGGGGACGGTACCCCCGAACCACTTACCAGCCCTCACGTCGTCCTCGCCACCGACTCCCCCGCCGCGCGCCGCATCCTCACCCAATCCACCCCTCTCGCCACTCACGCGAAACAACTCCACTTCCCGCGCGGCATGGCCTCTGCGGTTATCCGCATCTGGTTCGACATCGTCCCGAACCCCACTTCCGAGGCAGGGATGTTCTCCGGCGACTTCGTCTTACATAACTACTTCTGGCTCCATCGCATCCAGGAACAATACCGCGCCTGGAACCGGGCCGCTGGCGGAAGCTGCATCGAAGTCCACATCTACGGCCCGCAACCCCTGCTCAACGAACCCGACGCCACCCTTCTTGCACGTGCCATCGCCGATGTGCAAACGGTCTTCCCCGAACTACGCGGCCACCGCCTCCACCAAACCATCCAACGCAACGAAGCCACCCATACCCTCTTCGGCCTCGGCCCACCCGATAAACACCTGGGCATCCGCACCCCCTGGCCGGGCCTGTACTGTGCCGGAGATTGGGTACGCCATCCCACCCCGGCTTTTTTCCTCGAACGTGCTGCTCTGACTGGTCTCGAAGCCGCGAACGCCGTGCTGTCAGATCGAGGCCAGCCACCCTTCCCTGTCCAATCGTACCCGCCTCCCGAACCTTTTGCTGCCTTCATCGAAAAACTCATGCGAAAAGGCCGCACTCGAAAGAAGAATCGAACGCGGATTTCACAGATTGGCTCCGATTTTCGCTGATAATTTAAAAAATCATCCGCGAAAATCCATCCAATCCTTCCAATCCGCGTTCGATTAAATATCATGTCCGAACGAACCTTCACCGAAGCCCAACTCCGCCTCTACTACCACGGCGACGGCGCGCCCGCCTACATTGCCCATAACGGCGCCGTCTACGACGTGACCAACTGCCCCAAGTGGCGCACCGGGCTGCACGAACAACTCCACTGGCCTGGACAGGATTTGACCAGCGAACTTCCCGACGCCCCTCATGGCGAAGAAGTTTTCACCCGTCCGTGTGTAAAGCGCGTCGGAATCTTGATTTCTTCGTAATAGCCTGTAGAGCAAATTGATTTGCTGTAACTAATCAGTCGGAAAGTGGATTAGCCCGAAAAAAAGGTGTGGAAAACTTCGTTTATTCGGGGTGTACACCCCCACGCACACCTTTCTTTCGGGAAACATTAACTCTTAGCCTGAGCAGTTACGATTTGCTTATGCTGACAACTGAAACCTGACCCTGGAGGACCCTCATGAACGACCGACCTGGCTGCTTATCTGGCCTGCTTAAACTATTTGTTGCCAATACACTCTTCGATTTCTTGCAAGACCGTTTCGGTTTTGGCCGTGGAATATCCTGTGGCGGCTGTGGCTGTGGCTTGATCTTATTGATCCTGTCTGTTGCCATTACTTGCTCCATTCTTTTCGGTACGAACTGGACGGATTTTGGTTTTTAATGCAAAGCCGCTTGCTCGCGAAATACGAAAGTTAAGAGAATCTTTGACGCTCTCCAACTTTGCGCCTTTGCGTTAAATTAGGGAATTCAATTGAATACCCGCGCTCCAATGCTTTGCGTTGGAGCGTGTTTTTTTTGGTACACTTCGCTTTGTGCCAGAATTCCTCACCCTCCTCCCACCGCCTGATGCGCTTGCGCGGCTGCTTGAACACCTGTCCGCTCACCCTGTCCCCGAAGAAATCCCCACCCTTAACGCATTCGGGCGGGTGACGTTTGCCCCCATCACTGCCCCGCACCCTCTCCCGGAATTCCCGCGCTCGACGGTAGATGGGTACGCCGTCCGCGCGACGGATACCTACGGCGCGAGTGAAAGTCTGCCCGCATATCTGCGTCTGATAGGGGAAGTGCCAATGGGAGGTTCTCCTGGCTTTATCTTACGTCCAACGGAATGTGCACTCATCCATACCGGCGGAATGTTGCCCGACGGCGCGGATGCAGTCGTCATGATCGAACACACACAAGCGATTCAGCGATTCAGCGAGTCAGCGAGTCAACGAGCCAACGAGCCAGCAAATACGCAATACGCATCATGCAATATGCAATATGAAGAAATCGAAATACTGCGTGCCGCCGCGGGGGGTGAGAATGTTATTAAAGCCGGGGAAGATGTGAAAACTGGGGAGGACGTGATTCCCGTAGGGACGATTTTGCGTCCAGCAGAGATCGGTGGGATGATGGCGCTGGGAATTACTGCCGTCCGCGTGTCACGCTGCCCGCGCGTGGGTATTCTCTCCAGTGGGGATGAAGTCGTACCTCCTGATGTGCCCACCCAACCGGGCCAGGTGCGTGATGTGAACACCTACACCCTCCGCGCGTTGATCACTCAAGCCGGGGGGGAGCCTATCCCCTACGGTATCATCCCCGACAACGCAGAAGCCTTCCGAAGAGCAGCCCGGCGCGCACTTGATGAATGTGATATCGTCATATTTACGGCAGGCTCCTCTGTCAGCGTCCGTGACCTGACGGCCCAAACAATAGACGAACTCGGCAAACCGGGTGTGCTTGTACACGGTGTCAATGTTCGCCCAGGAAAACCCACTATTCTTGCCATGTGTGATGGAAAACCTGTCATCGGCCTGCCTGGAAACCCGGTCAGCGCGCTGGTGATTGCACAGATTTTCGTTGTCCCGATCATCGAACGGTTGTTGGGTTTGAAAACCGTTCGTCCGCGCCCATCGGTCCCCGCGCAGTTGTCGCTCAACCTGTCTTCTCAAGCCGGGCGGGAGGATTGGGTTCCGGTACAATTGGTTGCCACCCCAGACGGGTATCGTGCGGAACCTGTGTTTGGCAAAAGTAACCTGATCTTCACCCTAGCCCGCGCGGATGGGCTGATCCGTATTCCGGCGGATGCAAATGGGTTGGCTGCAGGAGAAGAAGTAGAAGTCATGTTTCTGTAAGGTGATTGGAGGCCACAAAATGTTCTTTTTGAGTGTTTTACCCGATTCGCTGACGATTTGCCGTCTCGAACCCAACGATCCTTTTCCAGACTGGGTTATGACTGGTGACCTGCTCTCGTTAACCCGAACACCCGATGAGTTATCTATCATCTGTCCGCAAGCGATTGTTCCGGATGAAGTTCTTGCAGATAAAGGCTGGCGGGCGTTGAAGGTGCAAGGTCCGCTTGATTTTGCCCTGGTCGGTGTCCTGGCAGAACTGTCCGGTTTGCTTGCCGCCGCAAAGGTGAGTATCTTTGTGATTTCGACGTTCGATACGGATTATATTTTGGTGAAGGAAGAGAAATTGACGGCGGCAATCTTTGCTTTGCAAAATGCCGGACATCAAGTTATAGAAGAGGCAACCCAACATAAGGATGTTGAACATGGGTAGGTTTTTGGAGCAAGAAAAAAAACAAGCCGCATTTTGATACTCTTTAACTGGTGTGTGGAGTAAATTGATAAAAACAAACGGACGATTTCTTGCGGTCTATACCGAAGATTTGTTTGGATCATTTCCAGTATCCGAATTTCCCGAAATGCGACCCTGGAAAGAATATATTACTTCGCGTTATCACTGGGTTAGTTGACCTGAAACGGTTATGAGCGTGTATTTACACGATATCCCTCTCGATCAAGCCAAAGCCCGTTTTGACGAGGCACTCCATAAGGCTGGGCTAGGTGGCATTTTGGGGGCCGAAGAAATCCCCCTGGACGAAAATGCTCTCGGACGAGTGTTGGCCGAGCCGGTTTGGGCCAAACTGTCATCCCCCCATTACCATGCCTCCGCGATGGATGGGTTTGCAGTCCGGGCAAAAGATACGGATGGCGCTTCCCCATCCACGCCGGTGATGTTGCGATTCGACGAACAGACTGTCTATGTTGACACAGGCGATCCGCTGCCGGACTGGGCGAATGCTGTCATCCCCATAGAAGAGACCGAACCCCTGACCCAGACGGGGGAGATGGATGCCCTCGCGCGGAGTCCATATGCGATCCGAATCCGTGCTGCAACTCCGCCCTGGAAACATGTCCGCCCAATGGGAGAAGATATGGTCGCGACGGAGTTGGTGCTGCCTGCGGGACATGTTTTGCGCCCGGTGGATTTGGGGGCATGTGCAGGAAGTGGGCATCATTCCCTGTGCGTAGCCAGAAAGCCGAAGGTCGCCATCTTGCCGACAGGGACAGAACTCAAACCGATTGGGGAACCGGTACAGGCAGGAGATATTATCGAATACAACTCAGTCGTTTTGGCCGCGCAAGTACGAGCCTGGGGCGGAGAACCGGCTCGTTTTCCAATCACGGCAGATGACTTTGAACAGATCAAAACACAAGTAATCGAAGCCGCGCGGGAACATGATCTCGTGCTGCTTCTGGCCGGATCTTCAGCGGGTTCCGAAGATTTTTCGGCGCAGGTGGTGGAGGCGGTGGGGACGTTGTTGGTGCATGGGATAGCCGTCAGGCCGGGGCACCCGGTGATTTTAGGGATGGTTGCCAAATCAGCAAATCAGCGAATCTCAAATCAGCAAATCGGTAATCAGAAATCAACAATCTCCAATCTCCAATCTCCAATTCCCATTATCGGTATTCCCGGTTATCCGGTTTCGGCGGCTCTCACGGGAGAAATTTTCGTGGAGCCGTTGCTGGCGCGGTGGTTGGGTAGAACGCCTGCGGAGCCATTGACGGTTCCGGCACAAATGACGCGGAAGGTGACTTCTCCAGGGGGGGATGATGATTATCTGCGCGTGGTGGTAGGTCAGGTGGGGGAGCGAACTTTGGCCGCGCCGGTGTCGCGTGGGGCGGGAGTGATTTCGTCGTTGGTGCGGGCAGATGGGATTGTGATTTTGCCGCGCGGTTCGCAGGGCGTGCCGGCGGGGGAGGAAGTACAGGTGCGATTGTACCGGTCGCCGCGGGAGATTGAAAGGACGATTTTTGCGATTGGGTCGCATGATATGACGTTAGATTTGCTGGCACAGTATTTGGCTGGAAAGGGGCGGCGATTGGTTTCGGCGAACGTGGGGAGCCAGGGGGGACTGGTAGCGTTAAAGCGGGAAGAGGCGCATCTGGCAGGATCGCATTTGTTAGACCCGGAGACAGGGGAGTACAATTTGTCATATATTCAACGATATTTGCCAGAGGTACCGGTCGTCGTGATCACCCTGGTGGGGCGGGAACAAGGTTTGATAATCCCGCGAGGCAACCCGGCGGGGGTCAGGGGAATCGCGGATTTAGCGGGGCAGGGCGTCCGGTTCGTGAATCGCCAGCGCGGCGCGGGGACCCGTGTGCTTTTGGATTATCATTTGTCGACATTAGGAATTGAACCTGAACAGGTGCAAGGGTATGATCAGGAGGAGTATACGCATTTGGCGGTGGCGGCAGCGGTGGCTTCGGGGCGAGCAGATTGTGGATTGGGGATTGCAGCGGCAGCACAGGCTTTGGGGTTAGATTTCTTAGCGCTTTTTCAGGAAAGGTATGATTTGATTATCCCCGAAGCGCATTATAATAGCCCATTGCTCGCTCCGTTGTTGGAGATGTTAGCGGATGGCCCTTTTCGGGAGGCGGTAGCAAAGTTGCCTGGGTATAATGTCACGCAAATGGGCAAAATAATTACAAGAATGGAGGCATAATGATTACTGCCTTAGTGGTTGACGATAACCGCCAGTTTGCAGATAGTCTCTGCGAAATTTTACGATATTTAGATATTGAAGCGGAAGCCGCTTATGGGGCGCTGACTGCATTGCAGCGGGTAAAGGTTCTCGCTCCCTCGGCGGTCTTTTTGGATATTAATATGCCAGGGCTGGATGGGTTAGAAGTGTTTTCGTACTTTAAACGGGAGCCGTATCTAGCCAATACAGCCGTGTTTATTATTTCTTCCGAAACAGACCCAGATATCGTGAAGCAAGCTTTAGATTTAGGGGCTCGGGCTTATTTGACCAAGCCAGTTTCTATGGAAGAGATTGAAAAAGTCTTGCGTGAGGCGGAGCTATTTTACGAATAAAGGAGACGATATGCCAATTTCCGCAGGAATTCCGGCCCCTGATTTTTCCTTGTTAGATGACACAGGAGTTGAACGAAAACTGTCCGATTACCGGGGCAACCCGGTGATGTTGTATTTTTATCCGAAAGACGACACCCCTGGCTGAACGCTTGAAGCGCGTGGTTTTAGCGATGACTACGCAGCCTACCAGTCGGCAGGCGTGACGATTTTAGGAGTGAGCACGGACTCGGTGAGGTCTCATGCAAAGTTCAAGAAAAAATATAATCTTCCTTTCACTTTGCTGGCGGATACAGAAATCGTGGTTTGTAATCTGTATGGCGTGTGGGGACCGAAGAAGTTTATGGGGCGTTCGTATGATGGCATATACCGGACGACGTTTTTAATCGGGGCGGATGGAGAAATCATTCAGGTATTCGAGAATGTGAAGCCAGACGGACACAGTAAAGAGGTTGTAGCTGCTTTGAATGACCTTTAACGGGTGGGTGAAAGTAACCCGAAAATACTTTTCCTAATTTTGAAGGTGTCGGCGGGTG